>NZ_JBJJMO010000009.1:0-100060 GCF_046231935.1 Pseudomonas sp. KCJK9111
CAGCGACCCTTTTATCTGTCAAGCGTGAATCAAGTCACAACCTGATAGCAAGGCACATAAGCCGCCCCACCCGGCAACTTCATCCGATGCTGGTCAACGAATGCCTGCAGCAAACGCCCCAGCGGATCCAACACAGCGCTGTCACCGCGAATTTGGTAGGGCCCGTGCTCTTCAATCAGGCGAATGCCCTTGTCCTTGACGTTACCCGCCACAATCCCGGAAAACGCTCGGCGCAAATTGGCCGCCAGTTCGTGAGGTGGCAACTCGCGACGCAGATCCAGGTCAGCCATGGCCTGGTGAGTGGGGTCGAAGGGTCGCTGGAAGCTCTCTTCGATCCGCAGCAACCAGTTGAAATGGAACGCATCGTTGCGCTCGCGACGGAACTGTTTGACCTGCTTGAGCCCTTCGACCATGTGGCGCGCCACTTCAGCCGGGTCGTCAATGATGATCTCGTACAACCGATGCGCTGCCTCGCCGAGCGTTGCGCCGACGAAGGCATGCAATTGCTGCAGGTAGGGCTCTGCACTGCGTGGGCCCGTCAGCACGACCGGGAAGGGCACATCCTGGTTATCCGGATGCATCAGGATACCCAGCAGGTACAGGAATTCTTCTGCCGTGCCTGCACCGCCCGGGAAGATAATGATGCCGTGACCGACCCGCACGAACGCCTCCAGGCGCTTCTCGATATCCGGCAGGATCACCAGTTCGTTGACGATCGGGTTGGGCGCCTCGGCGGCAATGATGCCCGGCTCCGTCAGGCCCAGGTAGCGACTGCCCTGCATGCGCTGTTTGGCATGGGCAATGGTGGCACCTTTCATAGGGCCTTTCATGACGCCAGGGCCGCAACCGGTGCACACGTCCAGCTTACGCAGGCCCAGCTCATGGCCCACCTTCTTGGTGTACTGGTATTCCTCGGTGCTGATCGAGTGACCGCCCCAGCACACCACCATCTTCGGCTCGACGCCAGGACGCAGGGTGCGGGCGTTGCGCAGCAGGTGGAACACGTAATCGGTGATGCCCTGGGAGCTTTCCAGATCGATGCGCTGGCTGGCCAGCTCGCTTTCGGTATACACGATATCGCGCAAGGCGCTGAAGAGCATCTCCCGGGTGCTGGCGATCATTTCACCATCGACGAAGGCATCTGCCGGGGCGTTCAGCAGCTCCAGGCGAACGCCTCGGTCCTGCTGATGGATGCGCACTTCGAAATCCTGGTAGGCCTCGAGGATGGTCTTGGCATTGTCGACATGGGCGCCGGTGTTGAGGATGGCCAGGGCGCACTGGCGGAACAGGGTGTAAAGAGTGCCGGAGCCGGCTTCGCTCAGTTGCTGTACTTCACGTTGGGACAGCGTTTCTAGGCTGCCTTTGGGGCTGACGGATGCATTGATGACATGGCGTTGGGGCATCTAAGTCTTTCCTGTGCGGGTAAAACATCCTTCTTTGACCACACCATACCGAGAAATGGAAGCGGCAACGAGAGGCATGCAAAAAAAGCCCGGTACTTCATGGCGGCCCCAGCGGCGCGCATTGCGAAACAATCACCCCAGCAGCCGCTGCACGGCCAGGGTAATGGCCAAGCCGCCCCCAAACAGCCACAGGTTGAGGATTGCCCCCGTTGCCAGCACGCGAGGCCCGGCGTGGCGTATCTGTTCGAAGCGGGTTTCCATGCCCAATGCCGTCATGGCCATGGTCAACGCAAAGGTGTCCAGGCCGTTGATGGCTTCGCGTAGGCTCAAAGGGAGAACCTCCAGCGAATTGACCGCTACCAGTGCCAGGAACCCGAACGCAAACCACGGCACCGTGAGCCGACCCTTGCCTGACGCCAAGCCGGATTTTGGGGTACGGCTGATCCACAAACCAACCAGTAACAAGACAGGCACCAGCAGCATCACACGCGTCATTTTCACGATGGTTGCCACATGGCTGGCATCAGGGCCAAGGGTACTGGCGGCGCCGACTACTTGAGCCACTTCATGGAGGGTGCCGCCCAGCCAAAGCCCAGCGGTCTGGGCATCCAGGTGCAGCCAGCCAGCCTGAATCAGAAAGGGATAGAAAAACATCGACGCCGTGCCGAACAGCACCACGCTGCCCACGGCCACTGCACTTTTATGCGGCGCGCTGCGCAGTGCCGATTCAAAGGCCAAAACGGCCGCAGCCCCGCAGATGGCGCTGCCCGCAGCTGTAAGCAGAGCAGTCTCGCGGTCAAGCCCGAGCAGTTTCATGCCGCACCACAGGCCTATCGCCAATGTGCTGCTGATCACCAGCAGCGAGATCACCAGGCCAGGCCAGCCAACGTGTGCAATTTCCTGCAAGCTGATCCGCAGGCCGAACAAGGCGACGGCAACCCGAAGCAGGGCCCGGGCGCAGAAGTGTATGCCCTGTGCATAGCAGGCCGGCAGGCGATCTTTCAGCACATTGCCGACGAACGTCCCGGCCACGATGCCGAGAATCAACGGGCTGAGGCCAAGCTGGACGAAGAGGGGTAGGGCAGCCGCTTGGCTGATGCCAAGCGCGAGAACGGTAACGAAAAGTACACCCTTGAGCGTTGCGCAGCGGTGCGCGGCAGGTGCGTCAGATGGCGTATAAGGGGCAGGTGTCATGGAATTCTCCAGCAACTGGAATCAATGAGCACCACGGTATGTTGGTTATAAGCTTATGAAAAATCGTAATTAGGGATGAAAAATATCCATTTAGCTGATAGTTTTCCGGGATGACTCCAGAGCAGCTTATAACTTTCGCCGTCGTGGCCGAGCACGGCAACATCAGCCATGCTGCAATGGCCCTGCATCTGTCTCAGCCGGCGGTGTCTGGCCAACTTAAACTCCTGCAGGAGGCGTTTGGCGAGCCTCTTTATCACCGGGCAGGGCGCGGGGTGCGCCTGACAGCAGCAGGTGAACAGCTACTGGCGTATGCGACCCGCCTGCGCGATACGTTCGATCAGGCGCGGTCACTTCGCGAAGCAATGCGCGGCCTTCAGCGCGGCACATTGCGGATCGGTGCCAGCACTACGCCTGCAAGCTACGTGCTGCCGTACCTGATCGCCCAGTTCAAGGCACGCTACCCGGAGGTGGTGATCACCACCATTCAGGGCAACACTGCCGAAATCGTCGCCGCCTTGGGTGACGTGGATTTGGCGTTGATCGAAGGGCCGCCGGGGCGAGACCTGCCCGTGGGCACTGGCGTGACCGAGTGGCTGGAGGACGAAATCGTCGCCATCGTCCCGATTGCACACCCCTTGGCTTGCGCCGGACCTCGCGCCTTGAAGGACGTGGCCGACTTCCCAATAGTGCTGCGTGAGCAGGGCTCGGGCGTGCGTCAAGTCGTCGAGCAAGCGTTTGCCAACAGTCAACTACAGATGCGGATTGGCCTGGAGATCGCCGGCGTGGAGGGGGTGAAGGAAGCAGTACGCGCCGGTATGGGCGTAGGTTTTGTGTCTGCCATGTCGATTCGTCACGAAGGGATGGTTTTGCGCAAGGTCCAGGTGGGGCCGCATTCACTGGTTCGCCGGTTTTCGATAGTCCTGCCCCACGCAGGCTCACCCTCTCGAGCGGCTGCCCGCTTTCACGATCTTTGTGTGGCCTTCTCCGGGGCTTTGGCTTAGCGACGCGGCGAGTTGCACAGACAGTGAGGTTGCACTACCGACCGCGGAAGAGTGATCGCACAGCGGCAGGCGCACTAGCACCTCGACAAGTTACCAATGGTAAGTTACCTTTCGTAAATTAGTCGGCGCTGCCGTTGCGCCCTCATAGTTGCACGCGAGGTTACATTCATGCACAGCCTTATCGTGGTATCCCATCCCGACTCGCAATCGCTGACTCACGCCCTGGCCAAGGCCATAGGGCAGGGCATCACCCTCACCGATACCCATCACAGCGTCGAGTTCGCGGACCTGAACGCCGAGGGCTTCGACCCGCGATTCACGCTTGCTGACCATCAGCACTTTCTCAAGCAAGCGCCTGCCCCTGCAGATGTCGCCGCAGAACAGGCCCGTCTGGACCGGGCCCAGGCGCTGGTTCTGGTCTACCCGGTCTATTGGTGGTCATTTCCCGCACTGCTCAAAGGCTGGATCGACCGCGTATTCGCCCAGGGCTGGGCTTACCTTGATACGCCCGAGGGCAAGGTGGTCAAGCAACTGCAACACCTGTCCGTGCATCTGGTGGGGGTCGGTGGCGCAGATAACGGCACGTATGCGCGCCATGGCTATGCCTCGGCCATGAGTACCCAGATCGACCACGGCATCTTCGACTACTGCGGCGCGCAGGTTGGCAGTTCAACCTTGCTGCTGCCTTCGGATGGCGGCCACGCAGAAACGCATCTGCGCGCCGCGCACGACATAGGCATGCGCATTTTCGCTTCCCACGGGTGAAAGGCGATGTGACAATCTGGTCCATGACCTCCAGTACTCAAACCTCAGCGCGCCGCCGCCTGACCCGCGAAGCACGCGCACGCCAGTTGCTCGAAGCAGCAAGGTCGCTGATTACCGAAGAAGGCACCGATGCGCTAACACTCGGCCGTTTGGCCGAGGTGGCGGGTGTTACCAAGCCTGTGGTCTACGATCACTTCGGCAGCAGAAACGGTCTACTAGCGGCGCTGTATCAGGATTACGACGTACGACAGACCGAACTGTTCGACCTTGCCATCTCGGACGCTGCGCCGAATTTGCAGGCCAAGGCCCAGGCGTTTGCAGAGGCTTACGTGCGCTGCGTCATGAGCCAGGGTCGCGAGATTCAGGGCGTGCTGGATGCTCTGAGCGGATCCCCGGAGCTCGCCGCTGTCAAGCGTGCGTATCAGAAAGTGCTCATCGGCAAGTGCGTGGGCATTTTCGCACGCTTTGCTGCGTCTGGCGTTTTGTCGAACGCTACGCTGTGGGCAATGCTCGGTGCTGCCGATGCCTTGGCCGAGGCCGCGTTGGCCGGTGAAATCACCCAGGAACTGGCGGTTGAGGAGCTGAGGCTGACCCTGCTCGCTGGGGTGGAGCGAAGCCACGCAATCACTCACCGGTGAACAGGGGCAGCGGCCAGGCCGCCACGCGGCACGCGTGCTGTCAGGGCCGCCGCTACCTCATCAGAAGTCGTCTTTCGGGCTCTTCTTGAAGGTCCAGTCGGTATGCTTGCGGGCTTGGAGGAAGCTGTTGCAATTGGCCGTAAAGGTATTGCGACTGGCCTCTTTGGACAAATCCGCCAGAATTTTCTCCTGCATCTGCGGGGTGCAGTTCTCAGCGGTCGGCTCGGGCACCGTTTCTTCACTGCAGCCTGCGAGCAAGGCTGCCAAGCCCATTGCCGTGACCAGCTTTGCCAATTTGATGTCCATATCGCGATCTTTCTCCTGGTGCGCTGAAAGGGCAGGTGATTGTTGAACCGGGCAGCATGATACGGACACGGGCCTTGCAACGCCACCTGCAGAAAGTCACGCGCCTACGTTGAATACGTGCTTCAAATAGGCCACGAAATTTTCATCCCGGCACTGCGTCTTGCCTGGGCTGTCCGAAATCTTGGCCACCGGCGCACCGTTGCAGGCCGTCATCTTGATCACCATGTTCATCGGCTCGACCCCCGGGATGTCGCAGGTCAGGCGGGTCCCGATGCCAAAGCTCACGTTGATGCGCTCGTGCAGGGCGCGGTACAGCCCAAGCGCCTTCGGCATGTCCAGGCCGTCTGAGAAGATCAGCGTCTTGCTCTTTGGGTCGATACCCAGCCGCTCATAGTGCGCGATGGCTTTCTCTGCCCAGGCCAGCGGGTCGCCCGAGTCATGGCGCAGGCCATCGAAGAGCTTGGCGAAATAGAGGTCGAAGTCCCCAAGGAAGGCATCCATGGTGATGCAGTCGGTCAGCGCGATACCGAGCAGGCCGCGATACTCGCGCACCCAGCACTCCAAGGCTGCAGCCTGGCTGTCCACCAGGCGAGGACCCAGCTGCTGGTGGGCCATGAACCATTCGTGGGCCATGGTACCAATTGGCCGTAGCTCGTATTCCCGGGCCAGGTGCACGTTGCTGGTGCCGACGAAGCGGCCTGGGAAATCGCGCTTGAGGATGTGCACCACCTCTTCCTGCACCCGGTAGGAGAAGCGCCGACGAGTGCCGAAATCCGCCAGCTGAAAGCCTGCCAATTCGTCACTGCTGGCCTGGGCCTTGAGCCAGTCGAGGTTGCGGTACAACTGTTCGCGTACCTGTTCGATCACCACCTCCCGGTAGCGGTAACGGTTGCGCACTTCGCTGATGATCGCCAGCAACGGGATTTCGTACAGGATGACGTGCAACCAGGGGCCGCGTACGCGTATCGCAAGCTGGCCGGCGTCGTCCAGGCCAACATGCACGTAGCGCAAGTTGAAGCGGAACAGGCTAAGAAAGCGAATGAAGTCAGGCTTGATGAAGGGAATCTTCTCAAGGTAAGCAAGCTGATCCTGGGTGACGGTGACTTCGGCGAGTTGCTCGACCTGGTAGCGGATTTCTGCGAGATACGGGGCCAGATCCTCACCGTTGCGACAGCGAAACTCCCATTCCACCTCGGCATTGGGGTAGTTGTGCAGCACCGCCTGCATCATGGTGATCTTGTAGAAGTCGGTGTCCAGCAGGTTCTGAACGATACGGGGGCCAAATACGCTGTCACTCATGCTGCTTGCTCCTTGATCAGGGCCAGTTGATGGTCGAGGGCCGACTCGTCGCCGCACAGCTTCACACCGTCGGCAGCCAGGGCGCCGCAGGCCTCTATCGCGCCGGCCTGGCTCAGGGCGCGGCAGGCCGGTAGGTACAGCAGCACCTCGAACCCGGCCTGGCGCAATTGTCGGGCAGTGGTGCGCACGCAGTAGTCCAGTGCGAGCCCGCCAACGATCACAGCACCCACCTGATGCACCTTGAGGTATTCGATGACGCCGGTGGAGCGGCGCTCGGCCAAGTCGTGGTAGCAGGCACCATAGGGATGCAGGTCGGGCTCCACGCCTTTCCACACGAAAAAGTCGTACTCGATGGGGGCAGGCAGGCCTGGCAGCAGCTCGAAACCGGGGGTACCAGGGACGCAATGGCTGACCCAGGTGAGGTCCGCGTTGGCCAGGGTCAGCGGCTGCAGCATCTGCGTGGCTTGGGCCACTACCCACGCGGCATTGGCGGGATGCGCATCCTTGCTGCCCAGTCGCAGGTCGGCCCGTTGTGCCATGGCGTTGAGGTCTGGTGCGATTTCATGACCCTCGGGGACCGGGAGTTCCTGGGGTGCATGGCACGTGAAGCCTATTTGTGCGTCGACATCGAAGCTGGCGATTTTCATGGAGGTTCTCCTCGCTGGAATGGCTACATAATCCACCTGGTGTTCTATATGTGTCAAGCATCCATTATTTAGACGTTAAGGCCGATTTACTTATTCGCTCTGGTGAACTATAAAAGGCTTCGGTCAAGGAGTTACGAGTGAGTACAGCTGAAGTCCTGGCAAGCGTCGACATCGTCGCGCTGCGCCTGCCGCCCGGCAGCGAGCACCTGCAGGTGCTTTTGCATCGCCGTGAGCGAGAACCGCACCATGGTCAATGGGCACTGCCTGGGGTGATCATCAATGGGCGCACGCCTGATACCAGCCTCCAGAGCGCTGCCCAGCGCGCCTTGAGCGAAAAAGCGCGCGTCCAGCCACACTATCTGGAGCAGGTCGGCACTGAAGGCAATGCCTTTCGGGATCCGCGGGGTTGGTCATTGAGCACCTGCTATTTGGCGCTGTTGCCCGCCCGCCAGGAAGTCGAGGGTGAGCAATTGGCCTTTTTCGACCTCGCCGACGTGGTAGATCGCAGGGTGCTGCTGCCATTCGATCACAACCTGTTGGCGCGCCGAGCCTGTGAGCGGCTCGCGGCCAAGTCTGTCTACAGCAGTTTGCCGTTGTACCTGCTCGACACCCGGTTCACCGTGCTCGACGCGCTGGGGGCCATGCAGGCCTGCCTTGGCCAGCCTGTAAATGCAACGTCGCTGCGCAAGCGCCTGGAGCGTTTGCGCGTGCTCGGCTGGGTCAGGGACACAGGCGAAAAGAATCAGCCACCCATGGGGCGTCCGCAGCAACTGTACCAATACACGGCTCAAGGGCAGGGGCCATTCATGTTCGACCGTAGCCTGCTGCCGGAGGACAGTTAAGCGTCCCCTCTGGCAGATTGACTGCGCGGGGCGGTCAGCGCTGACATTGAACGACTGATCAATCTCAGTGGAACGAACCGCGAATCAATGCCTCTTATCCAGAGATGGCTGGCCTGTGCCGCGGATTCCACTGACATGAGATCGCTTCAAACCCCTCTAATCGACGACGCCTCCACACCGCTGAGCTTCCTGCTCAATGGCGGTGAGATTGGCCGTCTGCTTCAAACGATGAGCTGGGAGAATTCGCCACTTGGGACGCCGCATGGCTGGTCCCCGCACCTTCAGGCCGCCATGGCCACATTGCTGCCAGCGCAGACCCAGGTCGTGTTGTTCTGGGGCCCGGACTATGTCGCGCTGTACAACGATGCCTATGCGCCCACTATTGGTCATAAGCACCCGCAAGCCCTTGGGCGCCCAGCGCGCGAGCACTGGGCCGAACTATGGGACGACCTCGAACCGTTGCTGCGCGGTGTGCGTGAAACAGGACAGACGTTTTCGGCCAAGGACCGTCCCTTCTACATTGAGCGCCGAGGGCACGGTGAGACGGTGTATTTCGACGTGTCGTATTCCGCCGTGCGCGAGGCTGATGCAAGCGTCGGCGGGGTCTTGTGCCTGGTCACCGAGACCACGGACCGGGTGCGTTTCCACCAGCGCCAGGCGTTTCTCCTGGAATTGAGCCGTACATTGCCTGGGCTGGGTGATGCCGCACGTATCGAGTCGTATGCTGTTCAGCGCCTGGCCCAGGAGTTGGGCGCAGCCAGGGTCTGCTTCGGTGAAGACAAAGGCGACGGTGTCGGTTTCAAAGTCAGCCATGATTGGTCCGATGGCGTGGCGTCCTTGGTGGGCACCCATTCGTACCTGACGTTCGGCGCCGACCTGTATGAGCAATTGAGCGATGGCAGGACCGTTCAGCACAGGTACGAACAGCCCGAACCTTGTCTGGCGGGCATAAGCACCACCTTGCATGCCCCTGTGCTACGTGGTGGGCGACTCGAAGCAGTGTTAGGCGTTCATTTCAGCGATGCGCGAGGGTGCTTCGAGGAGGACTGCCAGCTTGTGGAGGAGACCGCCAAGCAAGTGTGGGCTGCAATCCTCCATGCCCGTGCCGAGCGGGCGCTGCACTTGCTGAACCAAAGCCTTGAGGAGCGGGTTGCCATGGCGCTGGCCCAGCGCGAATCAGTCATGATGCAACTGCACGAAGCCCACAAGATGGAGATGATCGGGCAATTGACCGGCGGTATCGCCCACGACCTCAACAACATGCTCACGCCGATCATCGGGTCGTTCGAGCTGTTGCGCCGGCATCCCCATGCCGAGCGTGCGCCCCGGCTGATCGACGGGGGCCTGCAAGCAGCAGAACGGGCGCGCAATCTGGTCGCTCGCCTGCTCAGCTTCGCACGCCGTCAGACACTCAAACCGCAACCGGTGTCCTTGGCAGCCCTGGTCGAGGACATGCGCGAGTTGATGGCGCGTTCGCTCGGACCCACCATTGCCGTGCATGTGAACATCGACCCGTCGTTGCCCTGCGTCGTGGTGGATCCTCACCAACTGGAGCTGGCCCTGCTGAATCTGGCGGTCAATGCTCGGGATGCTATCGGCGGCGCCGGCCAGCTGCAGATCATTGCCGGTGACGACACCCACTGCCTGACACCCCCCGAGGACCTTGCGGGCAAACGCCTGGTATGGATTCAGGTCAGAGACAATGGTTGCGGTATGGACGATGAACAGCTCAGGCGGTGCATCGAACCCTTCTTTTCTACCAAGGAGGTGGGCAAGGGGACGGGCCTGGGCTTGCCCATGGTCCAGGGCTTGGCGGTTCAATCCGGCGGTGGGTTCGAGATTCAGTCCACGCCAGGGCAAGGCACCCAGGCGACATTGTGGCTGCCGGCCAGCGATGCATTGCCCACCCATCGCGATGCCGAGGCTTGCGACGGACCTGTGGCCGAGCGTCCAAGCCGGGTGTTGTTGGTGGACGATGAAGAGATCGTGCGTCACGCAACGGCCTTGCAATTGCGCGACCTGGGCTATGAGGTGACCGAAGCGCCAAGTGCCGTGGCCGCTTTGCGCTTGGTGGAAAAGGGGTGGCTGCCTGATGTGTTGGTGACCGACCACGTCATGCCGGAGATGACCGGCGTACGCTTTGCCCAGCAGATGCGCCAGCATCACAGCGAGCTGCCGGTGCTGATCATCACGGGCTATGCCAATTTGACGCCGCGCCAGCTAAGCGGTTTCGAAGTGCTGCGCAAGCCTTATCGACGCGCCGAACTCGCCCAGAGCGTGGCGCGCCTGCTGGCCGGAACAACCCTCAACCGAGGCTGAAACGCAAGCTTTAGCCTGGTTGCACGCTGCACGTCCTATCCGTTTCGGACAAGGCCGTCGGTGCCTGTTGCGGCAGGTACAGGGTGAAGGTCGTGCCCTTGCCCTCGACACTGCTGACCTTGATATCCCCCCCGGACTGCTTGGCGAACCCGAATACCTGGGACAACCCCAGCCCAGTGCCTTGCCCGGCGGGTTTGGTGGTGAAAAAAGGGTCGAATATCCGCTCGAACAGCTCCGTGCTGATGCCAACCCCCGTGTCGGTTACGCAAATCGCGGCATACGCGCACGGATCGGGAACCTCATCGCGGCTGACCGGCAGGTGCTGGTGGGCTTGGAGGCGCACGCGCACGGTGCCCACACCGGCCATGGCATCGCGGGCATTGAGCATCAGGTTGATAACCGCCGTTTCCAGTTGGCTGATGTCGGCGCGCACGTGACACGGCGAAGCAGGCAAGTCCAGCTCGACATCAATGCTCGCGCCTGCTGCGGTATCGAACAGGTCGGCCATGGCTGCCAGCCGCGCCGCTGCGTCGAACACCTGCGGATTCAAGGCCTGGCGCCGTGCGAAGGCCAACAGTTGGCCGGTCAACTTGGAGCCGCGCTCGACCGTCTCGACCATGGTGCGTAGATAGCGCATGCGCCGATCATCGTCCAGGCCCGGACGCTGCAAGAAATGCAGCGAGGCATGGATGATGGTCAATATGTTGTTGAAATCGTGCGCCACACCCCCAGTAAGCTGGCCGATGGCCTCAAGCTTCTGGGCCTGACGCAGTTCCGCTTCGGTGTGCAGCAGTTGCGTGGTGCGGGTCTGCACATGTTGCTCCAGGCTGGAGTTGAGCGCCTCGAGCGCGAGCAAGGCGGCCTGCGTTTCGCCCGTGGATTGCGCATGCTGGATATGCGCCCAACTGCGTTCGGTCACGTCACCGAGCAACACCCGCTCGTATTCGGTCCACGCGTGCGCTGACGCGCTGTTGACCGCCATCAAAGCGGTGAGCCTTGCGCCTTTTATCAGCGGTACGCAGCACGTGGCATTGATCCCAAGGGCTGCAAATACAGCCGCCTCGGCTTCGGGAAGTGCCTGCCTGCAATCATCGAGCGCCAATGTCAGACCGCTGCGCAGTCGTTCGTTCACCTGCTTGCCGAAAGCTCCCAGGCGATGCTCTCCGATCAACGAGGGGCTCGCGTCGGTCACCGCTTCGCCACAGACGGTGAAGGTGTCATCGTCAGCTTGCATGACCGCATAGATACAGCTTGATAGCCCCAGGTGCTCAGCGAGCAGGCGCGTGGTCGTTGCCAGAATCTCCTCAGGGTCTACCGCTTGTGCCACTGCCCGGCCGAGGGTGTCCAGAAACGCCAGGCGTTGGTTACCCAGCACGGTGGCCGTGGTTTCGGTGACGGTATCGAGCATTCCAAGCACATTGCCATGCAGGTCACGAATTGGGCTGTAGCAGAACGTGAAATAGGCACGCTCCGGCCCGTTGTTACGGTCGATGACCAAGGGGAAGTTCTGGATGTAGACCGCTTCGCCCTGGAGGGCCCTGTCGGCCATGCAGCGGATATCGTCCCATGCTTCCTGCCAGACCTCTGCAAACGGTACCCCCAGCGCCACCGGCTTGCGCCCCAGAATCGGGAGAAAGGCATCGTTGTGGAAAGTGAGCAGATCGGGCCCCCACAGCACAGCCTGTGGAAAATGCGAGCCCAGGCACAACGCCAAGGTGGTCTTGAGGGTATCGGGCCAGTTTTCCAGCGGACCCAACGAGGTGCACGTCCAGTCATGCCCAAGAATGCGGTCGGCCATCACGCCGCCGCCTGCTAGCCACTTCGCCATCTGCTCTGCCGGTCATTGAAACAGGGTGCTCTAGGGTGCACCCTGAAGGCACGATTGGCGAGCGTTTTATGGCGCTTGGCCAGTCAGCGAATGAAGTGCACCTTGCCCACGTCATCGTTGCCGGTGTAAATCCCGTAGACACCGGCCTGACGCTCGAGAATGTAACGCTCGAGAATCTGCCGGATGGCGGGGTAGTAGATGTCGTCCCACGGGATCTGCTCTGGTTCGAAAAACCGATAGGTCAGGGTTTCCGGTCCATACTGGCCCGTTTCCTCGGTGACGAAGGCGCGGAAGATGATGTAGACCTCGCTGATCTTCGGCACGCTGAAAATGGAGTAGGGGCAGACGATCTCCGCCCGTACGCCGCTTTCCTCCCACACTTCGCGCAGCGCCGCCTGTTCGGTGGTCTCGCCGGCTTCCATGAAGCCTGCCGGCAGCGTCCAGGTGCCGGGGCGAGGGGGGATGGCGCGTTGGCACAGCAGGTATTTGCCGTCGCGCTCAATGATGCAACCGGCAATGATCTTCGGATTGATGTAATGAATGTAGCCGCAGCTGGCGCAGTGCAGCCGTTCATGGGTGTCCCCCGCAGGTGTGCCCTGGGCCAGCGTCGTGGTGCAATGAGGGCAGTAGCGGGGAGCACTGGGCATGATCAGCGACCTATGCGAGGTTCCTTGAGGGCCAGGGGAGCGACGATCTCGCGAACCTTGGCGTTGTCGTCTTGTTTCTGGCGCAGATAGTCCAGTGCAACCTTGGCGGCGGCACGCACGTGATCGACCGAGGCCTGGTGAGCTACCAGCGGGTCGCCGCTTTTGATGGCCTCGACCATTTTTTCCATTTCCAGGTTGCTGGCACCACGGCGGTTGGCCTGGGATACCGATGTGGCACGCAGGTAGCTGATGCGCGCCTGCAACTGACGAAGCTGCTGCGCCGCGACCTGGTTGCCCGAACCCTCGAGCAGCACGTCATAGAACCCTTGCACCGACTCGAGCACCTGCTGCAGCTCACCTTCTTCCAACGCCTCACGGTTGACGTCCAGGGCTCGTTCCAGCGCGCGGATGTCCTTGGCCTTGGCATTGAGCGTGAACAGCTGCACGATCAGGCCTTCCAGCACGCAGCGCAACTCATAGATGTCGCGTGCATCTTCAAGGGTGATGATCGCAACACGCGGGCCTTTGGCGTCGGCGAACTCCACCAGGCCTTCGGACTCCAGGTGGCGCAGGGCTTCACGCACGGACGTGCGGCTGACGCCAAGGCGGTCGCACAGATCGCGCTCCACCAGGCGGTCGCCTGGGAGCAGGTGGAAGTTCATGATCGCGCCGCGCAGTTTATCGAGCACGATTTCGCGCAGGGTAACGGGGTTGCGATTGACCTTGAAGCTGTCGTCCAGTGGCTGGCGTTTCATCGAGTGCGCTCTGAATGAGGCTGCCCGGCCACGACCGTAACGGGGCACCACGACCCTGGGTGCTCCTTGCGTGGGTACGAACAGCCCGGTGTTAACGGGTGGACTCCGCGTCGGCCTCGGCGAATGCTTCCCGGGCCAGGCGGAAACTGTCCACCGCCGCCGGGACGCCGCAATAAATGCCGACCTGGAGCAGAATCTCGCGTACTTGCTCGCGGCTCAGGCCGTTGCGCAAGGCGCCGCGGATGTGCAGCTTGAGCTCGTGCGGCCGGTTGAGTGCCGAAATCATGGCCAAGTTTATCATGCTGCGCTCTTTGAGCGACAAGCCTTCGCGGCCCCAGACATGGCCCCAGCAGTACTCGGTCACCAGCTCCTGCAGAGGCTGGGTGAATGCGTCGGCATTCTGGATCGACCGGTTTACATAGTCTTCGCCCAGTACCTGAGTGCGAATCTGCAGACCTTTTTCGTACTTTTCATTGCTCATGTACGCTACTCCGGAATAAAACAGGGGCGCTAGGCAGAGTGAGAAGCCAGCGCGCCCCTGAAAAAGTCGCGCCTCAGCCCAGTGGGGGCAGGGCGCCCAGCTTACCCTTGTGGTACACCATGGGCGTCATCGGGTCGGCGGGCAACACCAGGTTTTTAACGGCGCCCACAATGATTGCATGGTCGCCGCCGTCGTACTCTCGCCACAGCTCGCATTCGATGATCGCCGTGGCGTTGTCCAGCAGCGGGTTGCCCAAGGCGCTCAGGTGCCACTGTACGCCTTTGGCCTTGTCCTTGCCTTTGCCCGCGAAGGCGTAGGCTTCGGCCGTCTGGCCTGCCGACAGCAGGTGAATGGCGAACTGCTTGCTGTCGCGCAGGATCGGGTAGGTGTCGGAGGCGTAGTTGGGGCAGAACAGCACCAGCGCCGGGTCGATCGACAGCGCGCTGAACGCACTGGCAGTGATGCCGACGATGCCACCCTCGGCGTCCAGGGTGGTGACGACCGTCACCCCGGACGGGAAGGAGCCCATCACGTCTTTGTAGATGCCAGGTTCGATCATCGGTGTTACCTCTTAGCGCATCACGAAGGGGTCGGGCATGGGGGCGGTGGACAGGTTGATCCACACGGTTTTCAGCTCGGTGTAGGCCAGCACGGAGTCGATGCCGCTTTCGCGTCCGTAGCCGCTGTTCTTGAAGCCGCCGATGGGCGCCATGGCAGATACGGCGCGGTAGGTGTTGACCCAGATGATCCCCGAGCGCACGTCGCGCGCCAGGCGGTGGGCACGACCCAAATCGCGGGTCCAGATACCGGCGGCCAGGCCGAACTGTGAATCGTTGGCAATGGCCAGCGCCTCTTGCTCGGTCTTGAAGCGAATGACGGCCGCCACCGGTCCAAACACCTCTTCCTGCATGATGCTCATCGAGTTGCTGTCGCATTCGAACAGCGTTGGCTCGTAGAACCAGCCCTCACCGTCGACCTGGGCCCGTTTACCGCCCAGGTGCAGCTTGGCGCCTTCGGCCTTGGCCGCGGCGACCAGTTGTTCGACCACGGCCAACTGCTGTGCAGTGGCCATCGGGCCCATCTCGCTGGCATCGTCCTGGGGGTTGCCAATGCGAATGCGCTGGGCACGCTCGATCAGGCGCTTGACGAACTCGTCGAAGATTTCATCCTGCACCAGCAGGCGCGACCCGGCCACGCAGCTTTGTCCGGACGCCGCATAGATCCCCGCCACGGCACCGTTGATGGCGCTGTCGAGGTCGGCGTCTGCAAAAATGATGTTCGGCGACTTGCCGCCGAGCTCCAGCGACAGCTTGGCGAAGTTCTCGGCGCTGCTGCGCACCACATGGCGAGCGGTGGCCGCACCGCCTGTGAAGGCGATCTTGCGCACCAGCGGGTGACGGGTAAGCGCCGCGCCGGTGCTCGGGCCGTAGCCGGTGACCACGTTGACAACACCAGCCGGAAACCCTGCTTCCAACGCCAGGCGGGCCAGCTCCAGAATGGTCGCCGAGGCATGCTCGGAGGGCTTGAGCACGATGGTATTGCCAGCGGCCAGGGCCGGCGCCAGTTTGATCGCCGTCAGGTACAGCGGGCTGTTCCACGGGATGATCCCGGCGACCACACCGATAGGCTCGTGCACGGTGTAGGCGAACAGATCCGGCTTGTCCAAGGGCAGCGTGCCGCCTTCGAGCTTATCGGCCAGGCCTGCGGTGTAATGGAAGAACTCTGGCAGGTAACCCACCTGACCGCGGGTTTCGCGGATCAGCTTGCCGTTGTCACGGCTTTCCAGCTGGGCCAGGTGTTCCTTGTTCTCGGCGATCAGGTCCCCGAGACGGCGCAACAGCTTGCCACGGGCTGTGGCGGTGATGCCCCGCCAAGCCTGGCTTTCGAATGCCCGCTGCGCGGCTTGTACCGCCAGTTCCACGTCGGCTTCGCCTGCGTCCGGCAGCTGCGCCCAGGGCTGTGCGGTGGCCGGGTTCAGGCTGTCGAAGGTCTTGGCGCTCTGCGCATCGCACCATTGGCCGTCGATGCACATCTGAAAACGAACGAGGGTCATGCCACAATCCCCTTGGCTGATTCGGTCAGGCTGCGGGCTTTGGCGAGAAAGTCCAGCAGCATCTTGTTCACTTCGCGCGGTGCCTCCACCGGCATCATATGCCGCTGCTCGGCCAGCACCACACTGTGCGCACCCGGGATACGGGCGGCGAGCTGGCGGGCCATGGCCGGAGTAGAGCCGGTATCGAGCTCACCCGTGGCGATCAGCGTCGGCACCTGGATGCTGCCCAGGTCACCTGCGCGGTACATGTCCTGGGTGGCAAACAACGAATAGGTGGTGTGATAACCCTGTGGGTCGTTGCTGGCCAGCACTTGACGGATGGCAGCCACCTGGGCGGGGTTCGCCGCCTTGTACTCGCGGCTGAACCAGCGGTCCAGTGCCGCCTCGACATTGGCGTCCGGGCCCAGCTCTGCTGCCTGAGCGGCACGGGCAATAACCCCGGCGCTCTGTTCAGGGCTGCGGTTGAAGACGCTGTTGAGCACCACCAGGGCAGCGATGCGCTGGGGGTAGTGCAGGGCGAAGGCACGTGCGACCAGGCCGCCCATGGAGAAACCGATGACGATGGCTTGGCTCAGTTGCAGGTGATCGAGTACCTCGGCCAACTGGGCGGCATAGCCTTCGAGGCCGACGTCGGCCGGGGGCAAGGCACTCTGGCCGTGGCCGAGCATGTCATAGGCGATGACGCGGTAGTCGTTGGCCAGGCCAACGATCTGACCGCCCCACATTTCCTTGTTCAGGCCCACGCCGTGAATGAGTACCACGGGTTGACCCTGACCGACGGACAGGTAACTGGTACCGGCGGGGGTGCGTTCAGCGACGGGCTGAATCATGAAGGGCGCTCCTTTGAGGTCGGGCGTGGCGAAGTGATCGCCACACCCAGGCCCGGCTTGATTGTTGTTATTGAGCGTTGGCCTTCTCGGCCGCCAGTTCTTCCAGGTCGATGTAGCGGTTGCCAATGCGTGGGTGCAGGCGGCCGCCATCGGCAGCGCCAAGGACCACCACGATTTCATCGGCGCGAGGTGCGTCCTCGATCTGCATTTCCAGGGTGATGTAGTGCGAACGCAGGCCTTCGTCATCTTTTTGCATCATCGGAATCTGGATCGACGTGCCAGGGCCACCGCGCTTGTTGGTAAAGCTCAGGTAGCTTTTGGCCTGCACGGCTTCGCGGTAGTGGTTGCCGAAGCGCAGGGTATGGATGACGGCCGATGCGTGTTCGATTTCACCGTCAGCGCCCACCACTGCCGCCTTGCCGTAGGCCTCGATCTTGTCGGCACCACCGATGGCGGCGGTCAGTCGCTCGACCATCAGCGCGCCGAGTTCCGAGCAATGCGCGCGGATTTCGGGCTTGAGGTCGTCGACGAAGCCACGGCCAGCCCAAGGGTTCTTGATGACCACCGCCAGGCCCACCATGGTGACCGGCGTGTCAGTGGCTTTGCCACCTTCGATACGGGTCTCTTCGGAGTAGGTGACGATCTTGCGAATTTCAAAACTCATGGGGGGCTCCTGTACGGTGTGATCAGATCTTGTTGTCTGATGGTATACCATAATATTTGTTCTGCAAGCATTGCGTGGCGTTTTCTCATCCCACCGTGACGAAAGGTGAGCTGATGTGCAGGTCCGCAGCGCATCTGTATCGAGCGCGCGGGGGCAGTACCTGTATTTGGGCTGAAAAAAACCCGCTCGCGCATGGCCAGACGACCCGCGCGAGCGGGCATGCCCCGCAAAGAATCAGGTAAAGGGAATTCAGGTGAATGCCGGGATCACTTCCTTGATGAACAGCTCCAGCGATTTTTTCTTCTCGGCGTGGGGCAAGCTGTTGTCACACCAGAAGCTGAATTCATCGACGCCCAGTTCCTGGTAGTACTTGATGCGCGCGATGATTTCTTCCGGAGTGCCAATCATGGTGTTCTTGCGGATGTTCTCCAGCTCGAATGCAGGCACTTCCGCGAACTTCGCTTCAGGGCTGGGCTCCAGGAAACCATTGACCGGCGTGGTCTTGTTGCCGAACCAGGCGTCGAACGTGCGGTAGAAACGCGAGATGGCGCTGGCGCCCACCTTCCAGCCGTCCGGCTCTTGCGGGCTGTGTACGTGGGTGTGGCGCAATACCATCAATTGTGGGCGCGGCACGTCGGGGTTGTTGTCCAAGGCGGCCTGGAACTTGTTGCGAAGGTCCAGCACTTCCTCGTCGCCCTTCATCAGCGGCGTCACCATCACGTTGCAGCCATTGGCCACCGCAAAGTTATGCGAGTCAGGGTCACGGGCCGCGATCCACATGGGTGGAGTGGCATTGAACGGCTTGGGAACACTGGTGGAGGTCGGGAACTTGTACACCTCGCCTTCATGGGCGTAGTCACCCTCCCACAGCTTGCGTACCACAGGCACCATCTCGCGCAGCGCCTTGCCGCCATCGGTGGCTGGCATGCCATTGGCCATGCGATCGAATTCGAATTGATAGGCGCCACGGGCCAGACCCACCTCCATGCGCCCGTTGCTGATCACATCGAGCAAAGCGCATTCGCCGGCGACGCGGATCGGGTTCCAGAACGGGGCGATGATGGTGCCAGCGCCCAGGCGGATCTTCTCGGTACGCGCCGCCAGATAAGCCAGCAATGGCATGGGGCTTGGCGAAATGGTGTATTCCATGGCGTGATGTTCGCCGATCCACACGGTGCTGAAACCGCCGTCTTCGGCCATCAAGGTCAGTTCGGTGAGGTCTTCGAACAACTGGCGGTGGCTGACCTGTTCATCCCAACGTTCCATGTGCACGAACAACGAAAATTTCATGGGGCATTCCTCGGACTGGGTAGTGTCACCCGGCGTACAGCCGGGTATCGCAGCGGACAGCGCAATGCTTTGCGCCAAGTGCGTTCAGGGGGGGCAGAGGTCAGGCGAGTGCAGGCAGGCTGGCCATCTTCCCGCGGCAGTACACCATCGGCAGCGGCGCTTGCTCCGGCACGATCAGGTTGTGCACCTTGCCCACCATGATTGCGTGATCGCCCCCTTCGTATTCGCGCCACAGCTCGCATTCGATCACGGCGGTAGCACCGGCGAGAATGGGGTTGCCCAGCGCGCTCAACGACCACTCGATGCCGGCGGCCTTGTCCTTGCCCTTCTTGGCGAAGGCGTAGGCCTCGGCCTGCTGATTGCCGGATAACAGATGAATGGCGAAGCGTTTGTGCTTGATCAGCACCGGGTAGGAGTCGGACGTGTAGTTGGGGCAGAACAGCACCAGGGGAGGGTCCATCGACAGGGATGAGAAGGCGCTGGCGGTCAAGCCAACGACCGAGCCGTCGTCGTCCAGGGTGGTGATGACGGTAACGCCGGAGGGGAAGGAACCCAGGACGTTCTTGTAGACGGTTGCGTCGATCATCTGATGTACCTCTTAAAGCTGCGGTGGGCCGCGTTTTTTATCGTTGATGTGTCTGATGGTATACCGTAATACCTTTTTTGCAAGCACATTTTTCGACTTGGCCAACACCGCGATGAATGGTCCAAAGCCGCGCAGTTCAAGGCCTATAGGCCTAAGTTGACGGATTGCGGTAGCCGCTAAATCGGATCAGCTGACATTTGAAATGCGGATCAGTATTGTCAAAACCTTGGAATACCATAATATGGTCTTCAGCTGAGAGGCCGCCTAGATGCGGTTTCCTTACAACGATAAAAACGACCTTTCGAGCTAAAAACCATGTCCCAACCGTCGTCGCAACATCAGTTTGTCGAGAATCACACGGTCGATTACGTTCCACCTGCCGAGCGCCATGGGAAGGCGCGCGATCTGTTTACCCTCTGGTTCAGCACCAACATTGCGCCACTGCCCATCGTCACCGGCGCCATGGTGATCCAGGTGTTCCACCTGAACCTGTTGTGGGGGTTGATCGCCATCGTCATGGGGCACTTGCTGGGAGGCGTGGTGATTGCCTTGGCTTCTGCACAGGGGCCGCAGCTGGGCATCCCGCAGATGGTGCAGAGCCGGGGCCAGTTCGGGCGCTACGGCGCGCTGCTGATCGTTTTCTTCACCGCGCTGATCTACGTGGGCTTCTTCATTTCCAACATCGTGCTGGCAGGCAAGACGATCCACGGCATCGCACCCACGGTCCCCATGCCCGGCGCGATCGTGATCGGCGCCTTGAGCGCCACTGCCATCGGCGTCGTGGGCTACCGTTTCATCCACATTCTGAACCGCATCGGCACCTGGGTGATGGGCTCGGCGTTGCTGGCTGGGTTCATCATGATGTTCATGCAGGTACTGCCGGGCGACTTCTTCAGCCGTGGTGCCTTCAACCTGTCCGGGTTCATCGCCACCGTGTCGCTGGGCACGATCTGGCAGATCAGCTTCTCGCCGTACACCTCCGACTATTCGCGCTACTTGCCGCGTGAGGTGGGGATCGCGCGTCCATTCTGGGCGACCTATTTCGGCGCCACCCTGGGCACCATCCTGTGCTTCAGCTTCGGGGCAGTGGCCGTGCTGTGCGTACCCGAAGGCACCGATGCCATGGATGCCGTCAAACAGGCCACCGGCTGGCTCGGGCCGATCCTGATGGTGCTGTTCCTGCTCAACATCATCAGCCATAACGCCCTGAACCTGTACGGCGCCGTGCTTTCGATCGTGACAGCAATCCAGACGTTCTTCGCCCAGTGGACGCCGAGCATCAAGGTGCGTGTGGTGCTGGCCAGCGTCATCCTCGTGGCCTGCGCACTGGTGGCGCTCAATGCATCGGCCGACTTCATCAGCCAGTTCATCGGTCTGATCCTGGCGCTTCTGCTGGTGCTGGTACCCTGGGCATCGATCAACCTGGTCGACTTCTACTTGATCAAGAAAGGCCAGTACGACATCGCCTCGATCTTCAGCGCCGACGGCGGCATCTATGGCCGCTTCAACCACCACGCGATCATTGCCTATGCCTGCGGCATCCTGGTGCAATTGCCATTCGCCAACACGGCGCTGTATGTCGGCCCGTACTCGAACATCGTCGAAGGGGCCGATCTGTCGTGGCTGTTCGGTTTGTTGGTAACGGTGCCGCTGTACTACTGCCTGGCAACCCGTGGCAAGGCAGCGCAGAACGTGGGGCGGGTGGTCAGCGTCAGCAAGTGAGCCTGCGGCCTCACGTTGAGGGGCCGCTGGTCGGCCCCTCTCACAGGATCACACCTTGAATTGCGCAACCATGGCATTGAGGTCTACCGCCAGGCGTGACAGATCCTGCGCTGCTGCGCTGGTCTGGTTGGCCCCGGCCGAGGTCTGCATTGACAGATCACGGATGTTGACCAGGTTGCGATCCACTTCTCGGGCCACCTGAGCCTGCTCCTCCGAGGCGCTTGCGATCACCAGGTTACGCTGGTTGATCGAGGCGATGGCTTCGGCGATGACCTCAAGCGCGCGCCCTGCACCTTGGGCCACCTCCAACGTACCGGCCGCCCGACCCTGACTGCTGGACATCGCCGTCACGGCGCGTTCGGTGCCGTTCTGGATGCCCGCGATCATCTGTTCGATTTCCGCAGTCGATTGTTGAGTGCGGTGGGCGAGGGCGCGCACTTCGTCGGCCACCACCGCGAACCCTCGGCCCGCTTCACCTGCCCGCGCCGCTTCAATGGCGGCGTTGAGTGCCAGGAGATTGGTCTGCCCTGCGATAGCGCCGATCACGTCCAGCACCCGGGTAATTTCATTGGCGCTGTTGGCCAGCTGCTGCACCTGCGCCGAAGTGCCGGTAACTTCGGCTACCAACTGCTCGATGGATTGCAATGCCTGGTTGACCTGGTCACGGCCGTCGCGGGTCGTGCGGTCTGCGCCTTTGGAAGCATCGGCCGTGCTCACGGCATTGCTGGCAACTTCTTCCACGGCGACGGTCATCTGGTTGACGGCCGTGGCAGCCTGGTCGATTTCGGCGCTTTGCTGGTGCAGGCCACGGCTGGTGTCTTCGGTCACGGTGTGCAGCTCTTCGGACGCCGACGCCAGTTGGTCCGACGAGGCCGCAATGCGGGCAATGGTCTGGCGCAGGTTGGCTTGCATGCGGGCCAGGGCCTGCAGCAGCAAGGCGGGCTCGTCGCGGCCCTCAGCCTGGATGGGCTGGGTCAGGTCACCGGCCGCCACGCGCTCTGCGGCGGTAACGGCTTGGGCTAGCGGCACGATGATGCTGCGTGTGAGCAGGTAGGCGATCATCACCAGTGCCAGCAGGATCACAACCAGTGCCGTGATAATGGCCACCAATGCCTCATCGGCCACGTCGCTGCTCAGTTGGGAGGCAGCTTCTGCGCCTTTGGCGTTGAAGGCGATGAGCGTGGACATGGCTTGCATCATCGTTTCGGCGCGTGCCGTCAGCGGGCCGTTGATCAGCTGGCGAGCACTGTCCATGCGCCCGGCCGAAAGCTCGGCCAGGACCGTTTCCTGGAGCTCGTGGTAATGCTGGTAGGCGCTGCGAGCGGTCTCGAACAGCGCGCGGTCTTCGTTGGACACGATGGTGGCCACATAGGCCTCGAAGCCTTCATCCAATTCGCGTTCGATATTCTGGATCGTACTCAGGTAGCGGGTGCGCTCGCTGGCATTTTCTTCCAATGCACCGCGCAGGGTGAGGGCGCGAGTACGGCCCAGGTTGCTGTTGATTGCACTGAGCGACATGACGGTGGGCATCCAGGTCAGGCGGATTTCATCCGTGGACTCATCCATCTGCTGTGTTTCATACAGGGCGACCAGTCCCATGGTCAGGATCAGCATGCCCAACAAGGCAAACACGCAGGCTGCGCGAATGCCGATCTTCATGTTCCTGAAATGCATCGAAAGCTCCTAGGGATGGCGTGCAGGGGGCGAGGCGCGTTGGCGCAAGCCCTTCGAGACGGCGCCAGGCTCTGGAGATGCTAAGGGGCGGGAGGGAGAGTGCGGTGGACTTGAATGCGCGGATGATGACATAAAGCCATTATTGTAGGACAGTCATGCAATGTAACGAGATGAGAGTGCCGGTGCCCCTGCACTGAGTTCTTGAAGCGGCCTCTCACCGTCCACTTTGCTGGCGCCGATACGCCCCCGGCTGTACGCCTACGGCCTTGGCGAAGGCACGCGTGAACGCCGCTACCGATTGATACCCCGCCTGAGCACCTACCTGTTCGACCGTATGGCCGGCGCGCAGCAACTGGCTAGCATGGCGCATGCGCAGTGCCAACAGCACTTGGCCGGGTGACTGCCCGGCCAGCTCGCTGAAACGCTTGAAAAACGCCGACCGCGACAACCCCGTGCACGCCGCCATGCGTTCCAGCGTCCAGATGGCCCCAGGCGCCTTGATCAACTGTTCGAGCAAGTCCGCAAACACCGGCTGGCGGGCAAGGGCGATCAGCCCACCCAGCGGCTGAGCGCCATGCACCTGTTGGCGCAGGGCATACAGGAACAACAGGTGCGTCAGTCGCTCCAGCAAGACTTGAGAGGGCCCGTTGGCGCGCCGGCATTCTTCCAGAATCAGATCGAACAAGGCGCGTGCAGCGCTACCTGCGGGATCCTCGGCGCGCAGGATGATCAGATCGGACATTGCGTCGATGATCAGCGCCGAGAGGCCACTGCTGAAATGGAAGAACCCACAGACCAGGCCCACCCCATCGCTCGCCTCGGCATCAAAGGGCTGCATGGCCTGGCGCGGTTGGGCGCAGGCCTGCGCGGCATCGGCTTCGCTGGCAAGCCGATAGCTCACGTCACGCAGCAGGAACACGGCATCGCCGCGTTCCAGGCGCACCGGCTGCTCGAGGGTCTCTGCGTGCAGCCAACAGCCGCCTTGCACGACCAGGTGAAAACTGGCGTGGCCCATGCCGTGGGTGCTGGCGTGCCAGCCTCCACAGTAACGGCCGACATGAAACAGGCTGGCGTCTAGCTCGAGGCTTTCTAATAACCGCTCGACGAGATGGCTGGACGAAATCATCTAAGGCAAACACTCAGGAGCAAGTAAAAACGACTGATGAATATGGAGCGTATTTCTTATAACCAACAGACTGTACTGATACACGGCAAAGGAGAGTACCCCATGTCCTCGCGCATTACCCTACACGACCTGCAGACCGCACCAGAGGCGGCCAAGCCGTTCCTTGAAAACGCCCAGAAGAACTCGGGCTTCATCCCCAACCTGCTGCGTGTCCTGGCCAACGCCCCGGCCGCGCTGGAAACCTATGTCACCGTTTCGGCGTTGAATGGCAAGTCCGAGCTGACCTTGGCCGAGCGCGAAGTGGTTCAGTTGATCGCCGCCACCCAGCACGGTTGCGACTTCTGCGTGGCGGGCCACACGGCGGTGGCCCTGAACAAAGCCAAGCTGCCCCACGAAGTGGTCGACGCCCTGCGCGCGCGCGGCGAGCTTCCCGACGCGCGATACGAAACCCTGGCGGCGTTTGCCCGCGAAGTGATCGCTACCCGCGGCGATGTGAGCCCGGCCACTTACCAGGCTTTTCGCGACGCGGGCTTCACCGAGGGTAATGCGCTGGAAGTGATTCTGGGTGTCAGCCTCGCAACCCTGTGCAACTTTGCTAATGTGTTCGCCCAGACGCCGCTCAACGACGAGCTGGGTAAGTATCGCTGGCAACAGCCGTCTGCGTAAGACGCAGGCAACCCGCCGCTTTGGCGGTCGGTGCAGGAACGGCCAGTGGCCGTGAACGGGTCGCCAGGCGGCCGCGGCGTTTCAAAAGGAGCAAGAAAACATGCAAGAGTGCGCATTTCGACAGTGGCTGGATGCCAATGCCGAAGCCATCGACCGTGGCCAGTGCGAGCCGCAACAGGTGCTGTCCCAGATAGCGCAGTCGCAATGGCTGCGCGTTGGCATCGACCCTGCCCTGGGCGGTTCAGGTGGCCAGATCACCGACGCGGTGGAGGCCATCGCAGCCATTGCCAGCCGTTCACTGGCCACGGCCTTCGTGTGCTGGGGGCAGCGGGCCTTCATCGAATACCTGCTGCAAAGCCCCAATGCCGGGCTGCGCGAACGGCTGCTGCCTGCGCTGTTGAGCGGTGAGCTGGCCGGCGCCACGGGCTTGTCCAACGCCATGAAGTTTCTTTCGGGTATCGAGACGCTACAGGTGCGCGGCCGGCCCCAGGAGGATGGCTGGGATTTGGAAGGGCGGTTGCACTGGGTGACCAACCTGCGCAAGAGCGGCTTCGTTGTAGCCGCTGCCATCGAGGATGACGCCGGTGGCGCCCCCTTCGTGCTGGCCATTCCGTCCGATGCACAAGGTCTTGAGCGCTCTGACGACCTGCAACTGATGGGCTTGCAGTCGAGTAACACCGCTGCGCTGGCTTTCCACCAGGTGCAATTGTCGCGTGACTGGTTGCTGCACGACAACGCTCGCCAGTTCCTGCCCCGTGTGCGGCCGGCTTTCCTGGGGCTGCAGTGCGGCATGGCCATCGGCCTGGCGCGCAGGGCGCTGGAAGAAGTCCAGGGTCACCTGCACGGGCGCGCTTCGTTCCTGGATGAAGCCAGGCAGGTACTCAGTGCTCGCCTGGAGAACACCGTGAGTGAGCTCAAGCAAGGGCTGCTCGATGAGCGCTTCAGGGAGCAGCCGGCAGCGCTGTTCAAGTTGCGCATCACCCTGGCCGAGTGCGCCGCCGATGCCGTGCAGCTTGAGCTACAGGCCAGCGGCGGCAAAGCTTACCTGTGCGAATATGGCGAAGGCTTCGCGCGGCGCTGGCGTGAGTCAGCCTTCGTGCCCATCGTCACGCCCAGCCTGGTGCAACTGCGCGCTGAACTTCATCGCCAGGCAGCGTCGGCATGACCCACGTTGTGCTACAAGCCAAGGACATCAGCCTGGGCTACCCCCGTGCCGAGGGCTGGCAGCAGGTACTGGCCCGGTTCGACCTGCAACTGGCCCCAGGCGAGGTGGTGAGCATCCTGGGCCCCAGCGGTGTCGGCAAGTCCAGCCTGCTGCGCGTGCTTGCGGGCCTTCAGCAACCCCAGGGCGGGCACGTGATGTTGCACGGCCAGCCGCTGCAGGGCCCGCATCCGCGCCTGGCGGTGGCCTTTCAGGACCCAAGCCTGCTGCCTTGGCTGAGCCTGGAGAAGAACGTCGCCTTCGGCCTGGACTTCGCCCGCCAGCCAACGCTTGCCGCAAACGAGCGTCGGGCACGCGTCGACCATGCCATTGCTGCGGTAGGCCTGGACCATGCGCGCAACCAGTATCCGGCCCAGCTCTCCGGCGGCATGGCCCAGCGCACGGCACTGGCCCGATGCCTGGCGCGCCAGCCGGAAGTGCTGCTGCTCGACGAGCCGTTCGGCGCGCTGGACGAGGTGACCCGCGCCGACATGCAGCAACTGCTGCTGCAATTGATCGCCACGCACAACACCGCGGCGGTCCTGATTACACATGACATCGACGAAGCCCTGCTGTTGTCCGACCGCGTATTGCTACTGGGCGACCACCCAGCGCACACGCTCGGGCAATGGCTCGTCGACCTGCCGCAACCCCGGACGCAGCAGGTCGAGGCACTGGGCGCCTTGCGCATCGAGATCCTCAAAACCCTTCGGCGGGCAAGCCGCACAGTCGAACCCCAACCCACCCCCTTGCCCTCGGAGGCTGTCCATGTGCATGGATGACTGCTGCGCCGCTTCTTCGCGTCGCGATTTTCTCAAGATGAGCGCACTGCTGACCGCAGCGGGCGCACTGCCGCTGCTGTCCAGCTTGCAGGCACGCGCCGCCGCCGAACCCGATGCGCCTGTGCGCATCGGTTATCTCCCCATCACCGATGCCACCCCGTTGCTGGTGGCGCACAACAATGGCCTGTTCGAGGCCGAAGGCATCAAGGCCGAACGGCCGGTCATGCTGCGCAGTTGGGCGCAGGTGATCGAAGCGTTCATTTCCGGGCAGGTCAACGTCATTCACCTGCTGTCACCGATGACGGTATGGGCGCGTTACGCAAGCAAGGTGCCAGCCAAAGTGGTGGCCTGGAACCACGTGGGCGGCTCGGGGCTGACGGTGGCGCCAGATATTACCGACGTGAAACAGCTCGGTGGCAAGACCGTGGCCATTCCGTTCTGGTATTCGATTCATAACGTTGTGCTGCAACAGATGCTCGCGGACAGTGGCCTGACCGCCGTGTCCAAACCCGCCACAGCAGCGCTTGCCGCCAACGAGGTGAACCTGCTGGTGCTGCCTCCCTCGGACATGCCCCCGGCCCTGGCCAGCAAGCGCATCGCCGGCTACATCGTCGCCGAGCCGTTCAACGCCTTGGCCGAAAACCTCAAGGTCGGGCGCGTGCAGCGCTTCACCGGGGACGTCTGGCGCAACCACGCCTGCTGCGTGGTGTTCATGCATGAACACGACCTGAACAACCGGCCGGACTGGTCGCAGAAGGTGGTCAACGCCATCGTCAAGGCCCAGCAATGGACCCGCGAGCACCGGGCCGAGGCGGCTGCCTTGCTGTCCAAGGCAGGCCCTAACAAGTACACCCCACACGACCCCGCGGTGTTGACCAAGGTGCTGGCACCTGCTGCCAGCGACCGTGCCGACTATATCGCCACCGGTGCCATACAGCACCAGCAGTGGGATGAGAAACGCATCGACTTCCAGCCCTATCCGTACCCCAGCTACACCCAGGAGCTCGTCACGCGGCTCAAGCGCACCTTGATCGAAGGCAATAACGCGTTTCTCGCCGACCTGGACCCGGCACATGTGGCCGCTGACCTGGTAGACGATCGTTTTGTGCGCAATGCCATCGCCAGCGTCGGGGGGCCTTCGGTCTTCGGTATTGCCGACACCTTCGAGCGTAGCGAGGAGTTCGCGGTCTGATGCGCAAGCATGTGGTGCATGCCAGCCTGGGGCTGGCCGGGTTGCTGGGGTTGCTGCTGGTCTGGTGGGCAGGGGTGGCAGCCTTCGGCCAGCCCGATGGCCTGTCGGCACGCTTCTCGCCCTCGGCCACCTTTACCAGCCTGTTCGAGCTGCTTGGGCAAGGCGAGGTGTACGGACATATCTGGGTGAGCCTCAAACGCATCCTGATCGGTTTGCTGCTGGCGCTGCTGATCGGTGTGCCCCTTGGGCTGCTGGTGGGCAGCTACCGGCACCTGGAGGCGGCGACTACCCCTGCGTTTCAGTTCCTGCGCATGATCTCGCCGCTGTCGTGGATGCCGGTCGTGGTGATGCTGATGGGGGTGGGCGATCAGCCCATCTACTTCCTGCTGGCGTTCGCTGCGCTGTGGCCGATCCTGCTCAATACCGCTGCCGGGGTGCGGCAACTGGACCCGCGCTGGCTGCAGCTCAGCCGAAGCCTGAGCGCCACCCGTTGGGAAACCCTGTGCAAGGTGATTGTCCCCGGCGTGATCGGGCACGTGCTCACAGGGGTACGGCTGGCCATCGGCATTTTGTGGATCGTGCTGGTGCCCTGCGAGATGCTCGGGGTGAGCGCAGGCCTGGGATACTTCATTCTCGATACACGCGACCGACTGGCCTATTCCGAGCTGATGGCCATGGTGCTGCTGATCGGGGTGCTGGGCTTTGTCCTGGATGCGCTGGCCCGCGGCCTGCATCGCCGTTGGGTGCATGCCTGAGTGCGGACGACCTGCGCCTTGTCACCGGCGCAGGAGCAGGGGAGTCAATGTACCGTCAGGCGTTGCTGCACGCAGGCCTGGGCCTGAAGGGCTAGCTCATCCAGATGCTCGTCCCGACGCTGTTCGGCCTCGATCATGGCGTCTTCGCCGTGCTGGTTCAGCAGATAGGTGTGGATTTGCATGACTTCGGTCGTCTGGTAGATAGGCGCGATGTCCAAACGCCCGATCAGGGCATCACCGCCTTGACCGGTACTGCTCATCAGTACCTGTGGGCCGTTGGCCGAGACCGCTTGCATACCCATGGCTTCGAACCACGGCACCTGGTGGGCAAAGGCATTCAGTTCAATGTAGCGGTACTGAGCCTGCAGGTCGGCCAGCAAGGCGCGTGCGATCCCCTGGCGGCGGTGCGTGGGCGCTACAGCCAGGAACGCCAGCGCGCAGGCCTGGTCGTCGTTGTCGGCTGGCAATGCCAGAGCAAAGCCCAGTAACTGGTCCGGGGCATCGGCAGCGAGTGCCAGGGTCAGGGCAACGCGCAGCCCGCGGGTACCATCAAGTGCTTGCAGATACTGGTGCACCTCCATGCCTACACCGTACTGGTACAAGGGGTACAACGGATTATCAGGCGTAATGGCGACACTGCTCAGCTCACCCACTTGGTGGATGACCAGTTCACGGATCTGGTTCTGGAACGACTCGGGTGGCACGCTGGACAGGCGGCTCAGGATGTACATCGGCAAACAGGCTCCGGCGAATGGAATACAGCCCGCAACATGAGTGCGCGGGCTGTACAGTCTACCCGTTTTTGCCGTTATCGCCGTGGGCGCGCATGGCGTCGATCATCAAGTCCAGGTTCTGCACGGCAGCCCCGGCAGCCCCTTTGCCCAGGTTATCGAAGACGGCGGTCAACAGCACCTGGCCTTGCGAGGGGTTGGCGTACAGCGCCAGGCGCAGATCATTGGTCCCGTTGAGCGCCTGCGGGTCGAGGCGCTCGGCTGTGCCCTGGGTTTGCAGCGGCATCACCTTCACGTGGCGGGCGCCCTGGTAGTGCTGCTCCAGACACCCCTGCAACTGCTGCGCGCTGACCTGGCCGGGCAGCAAGCGCAGGTGCAGGGCGATGCTGAGGACGATGCCCTGGCGATAGGCGCCGTAGGCGGGCATGAACATGGGGCGGGCCGATAGACCGGCGTGGGCCTGGATCTCGGGCACGTGCTTGTGCGCCAGGTCCAGCCCGTACATGAGCAAGGCCGAGGCGGCGCTACCGTCCTGCTGCTCGTGCCGCTGCACCGCTGCGCGCCCGCCGCCGGAATAGCCCGAGATGGCATGGATGGCCAGCGGGTAGTCGGCAGGTACCAGGCCTGCCGCGATCAGGGGGCCGAGCAATGCGATCGCGCCCGTCGGGTAGCAGCCAGGGTTGCTGACCCGGGTACTATGGCCGATATGCGCAGCCTGGTCCCGATTCAATTCGGCGAAACCGTAGGTCCAACCTGGCGCGGTGCGGTGGGCGGAGCTGGCATCGATCACCCGTACACCGGGGTTGTGGATCGCGCTCACCGCTTCGCGTGCAGCGTCATCGGGCAGGCAAAGTATGGCGATGTCGGCACGGTTGATGGCGTCGCTGCGGTACCTGAGGTCCTTGCGCTGCGCGTCGGCAAGTGTCAGCAGGCGCAGGTCCGTGCGATCGTGCAGGCGGGCATGGATTTGCAGCCCGGTGGTGCCTTGATCGCCATCGATGAAAACAAGAGGTAGATGCATGTTCACGTGTCCAGGCGGGTAGGTCGGACACCAGAGTCGCTCAAGCTGGGCATAAAGAAAATTTACATTTCGTGACTGGCACGTTCAGTTATTCTGAATCTTCCGACGTTTACTTCAAGGAAGCCGTAGCCCTGTGCGTGAAATAAGCCTTGACCGACTGCGTACGCTGGTGGTGATCAGCCAGCTGGGGTCTTTTGCGGCGGCAGCCCGTCAGCTTAATCTGGCACCCCCCACCATTAGCCTGCATGTGGCCGAGCTGGAGTCGCGGGTGGGCGCCACGCTGCTGACCCGCACACGCGGCCAGGTTCGGCCGACAGTCATCGGCGAAACCCTGCTGGTGCGCGCCAGACGCCTGCTTACCGATGCCGAAATGGCCCTGGATGAGGTGCGCAATCAAGTGCAAGGCCTGACGGGCCGCGTGCGGCTGGGCGCATCAACCGGGGCCATCGCGCACCTGCTGCCCGAGGCGCTTGAGCACCTGCGCAGTGAACACCCTGGCATCGACGTGCAGGTGCAAGTGCTCACTTCACAAGCGTCCCTGGTGCAACTGCGTGAAGGGCTGCTGGACATTGGCCTGGTAGCGTTACCACAAGTGGCGGGCAAGGGCCTGGCGGTCACCGCTTGGCGCCGAGACCCCATCCTGGCCTACATGCCGGCTGACTGGCAGCCGCCGGCAGCTGTCACCCCCCAGTGGCTGGCCGAGCGGCCTTTGATTCTCAATGACAGCAGCACGCAGTTGTCGCGGGTCTGCACCGAATGGTTCGCAGCGGCCGGGCTGCACCCACAGCCGCGCATCGAGTTGAACTACAACGACGCGATCAAGCGCCTGGTGGGCGCCGGATACGGTGCTACGTTGCTGCCGCAGGAAGGTGAAGTGATGGAGGCGGACCCGCGTCTGGTCTGTCGACCCTTGCGGCCCGGGTTGTGGCGGCAGTTGGGGATCGCCTGCCGGGACGCCAGGCAGGAGAAGGCTACTACCTTTGTGCTCCAGGCACTGGAGCGGCTGGGTCAGTAGTATGGGGAGGCGCAGTTGCGGTGAATGCCGGGGATGACGGGTTGAGCACTTACCGGAACAGGGCTGCGCAGCAGCCCCGGATCTATAGCTCGCCCCAGCCAGGCCCACGAGCCGGCAAGTCCGTTTCGAAACTTAAGAATCTGCCGATCTGTGCAAGAAAGGCAATCCTCAACACAGTCCTAGAACCAGCGATCGTTCTTTTTCCGCCCACGGGTCAAGGCCGGCAGGATGAGACCGACCAACAAACCGGCCCCTGCGATGCTGCCGCCATACACCATGTAGCGCATCATCACCTGCTTGTTCTCGTCACCCAGGCGCGCCTGAGCGTCGCGAAGGTTCGATTGGCTCTGGTCCAGCTGCTCGTTCAAGTCTTTGTTTCGCGCCTGGAGTTCATCGACCAGTCGCTTGCGCGAATCCAGGGTTTCCTGCATGCCCTGCACCCGGTTTTTCCAGCTGTCATCGATGGTCTTCAATTGCCCTGTCAGCTCGGCCACCTGAGCATCGAGCTGAGGCAGGCGCTCGTTCTGACCGGGCACTGATTGCAGGTCACTGGAAAGGATCCACACCACATCACCGTTTTGTCCACGAACCTGACTGTAGTTGCCCTGTGTACCGATCAGCGTCAGTGGCTGCCCGGACTTTAGCGTACCGACGATACGGTGGCCGTCGGTCGGGCCACTGCGTACGTAGGTGCTGAGGCTGTCACTGACCCAGCGTGCATCGCTGGCTGGCGCCTCGGCGTGCGCGGGCGTGACAAGCGCCAGCGCGCTGGCAAGCAGACCGCCGCGCAGGGCAGTGAGGGCAAAGGCAGTTGGGCGGGAGTCGGGCATTTTGGGGTCTTCGCTGAAACTGGACAAATGTAGGCCGGTGGATGGGCCGCGAACCGGTCGGGTAGTGAACCGTCAGCGAAAGACCGTTTTTTTGTAAGCTGGTTCACCGTTAGCATCGCGAAAACTCTTCAACATGTTGCGCAAATGGATGAGCTGCGCAGCAGTGGGCATCAGATCAATCTGGATGATCGTCAGGCACGCCGATCGTCAATTCGTCAGGCAGGGGCAGTAAGGGCGAGGCCTGCAGGGCCCACCAGGCATTTTTTCTGTAGACCGGTTCGAATTGGTAAACCTGCCCGCGGCAGGGCGGTGTACCAGGGTCTAGCAGGTGCCGCCCCTGAAGTAGAAAGCTGACGCCGTTGGCTCCCAGGATGCAGCCAAACGCCTGGTCGGTATCGAACCAGGCGACTCTACCTTGCAGGAGGTCATTCATGCGCGCTGCGCTCATTCGGCTGGGAGGCGCTGACGATATTGCGTCGGTCGCTGGCAATACGAAACTGGCACTTTTACCAGTTTCGCGGGTAGGTATCAGAGCGACCGACCTGCTGACCTCATGATTCGGTCAACTCCTTGGTTGCAACCGCTTTCACCGAGGCTTTCTTCTCCTGAACGACGATGTAGAACTCTTCGCCATGCTTGACGGCGCCATACAACACGGCTTTTTCGATCAGCTCGGTACCACGCAGATGGCGCAGCATCATGGGGTCCTTGCGCAGGTCGCGATAAAGCGCCAGGCATAGCAGCACCATGACCAGTACGAAGGGCAGGGCCACTACGATGGTCAGGTTTTGCAGCCCGGTCAGGGCTTTGTCTGGCGCGCTGGGGTCACCGATGGCCAGCATGATGGCTGCGACCGTGCCGGTCAGCGCTCCCCAGAAAATCACCGTGCGCCGCGAAGGGGAAGTGGTGCCATGTTCGGACAGCGTCCCCATGACCAGTGACGCCGCGTCGGCACCGGAGACGAAGAAGATACCGACCAGGATCATCACCAGGACCGACGTGGCAGAGGCCAACGGGTAACTGGCGAGCAATTGGTACAGCGCATGGTTGCTGTTGACCGCACCCTCCGCCAGTACGAAGGCGCCTTCGCGCAAGGCATCGATGGCCGCCCCGCCGAAGATGGTGAACCACACCAGGCTGACCAGGCTCGGCACCAGCAACACCCCGGTGACGAACTGGCGAATGGTGCGCCCCCGGCTGATACGGGCGATGAACATGCCAACGAAAGGCGTCCAGGAAATCCACCACGCCCAATAGAACACCGTCCAGCCGGCCAGCCAGGCGTTCATGGGTTCGCCGCCGCTTGCATTGGTACGCGCCATCATTTCCGGCAGCATCTTGATGTAGATGCCGATCGATGTTGGCAGCAGGTTCAGCATCAGCAAGGTAGGCCCGACCAGGAACACGAACACAGCGAGCACCAGTGCGAGCACCATGTTGGTATTGGACAGCCACTGGATACCCTTGCCGATGCCCGACACGGCCGAGGTGACGAAGGCGACGGTCAGTACGGTGATCAGTGCGATGTAGAACAGCTTGCCGGGGTGCTCGATCCAGCCGTTGTATTCGAGGCCGCCTGCAATTTGCAGCGCACCAAGCCCCAGCGAGGCGGCCGAGCCGAACAGCGTGGCAAAGATTGCCATCATGTCGATCAGGCGGCCGAGCGGGCCATTGGCGTGCTTGCCGATCAAGGGCCTGAAGGCCGCGGATATCAGTTGGGAGCGGCCGCGCCTGAAGGTGCCGTAAGCGATGGCGAGCCCGACGATGGCATACATCGCCCAAGGGTGCAGCGTCCAATGAAACAGAGTGGTGGCCATGGCCACCTGCATGGCTTCGCTCGACTGGCCAGTGGTCGAGCCCGGCGGCGGGGAAACGTAATGCGAAAGCGGCTCGGCCACGCCGAAGAACATCAGGCCGATGCCCATGCCGGCACTGAACATCATCGCCACCCACGACACCGTTCGAAACTCAGGTAGTTCTCCATCCCGGCCCAGCGGTACGCGACCATATCGACTGGCAGCCAGCCACAGCACGAACACGACGAACACAGTGGAGGTCAGTACGAAGAACCAGCCGAAGTTGAGAATGACCCACGACTGCGCACTGGACGCGCTACTGGCCAAATTGACCTGGTTGAGGAAACCCCACAGCACGAACGCAATGGCCAACAGGCTGGTCAAGCCGAATACGACCCAGTCGAGCTTGCCCTCCAGGCGCCGGTCCTGTCGGGCTTCGTCAGTTTTGGAGGGGTCGGTAACGCCAAGATCGGGTGTCTCTGCGAAGTGTTCCTTTGCCATGAAGTGGGAGCCCTGTGTGGCGTGCCTGCTGAAACAGGCTTGTTGTTGTAGGGGCGAGCGCGTGGTGGCGTTCTCGGCAGGGTGGTTTGCCGGGCGATTATCCTGCGCGCCAAATCCTGCTGCCTGTCCCGGTTGCGCCGTAGGGCTTCCATTGCGCGACCTGCTGGTCACTTTTAGTTCCTGGGCGGATGACCCTTTCTGTGCCGTGTTCTGTTAACCTGATCGACATCACCCGGGCCTGCTTGTCCGAGTAGCGTGGACACGCTGCTGCTCGTGGCCTGGGCCGCATCAGGAAACGGAGATTCGTCAACATGGCCACTGATCGTGTGAGCCTGATTCATTTCGATAAATTGAGCATGAGCCCCGCCGCGGCCGATCGCTTCCAGCAGGCCCTCGACGCCCTGGAAACGCTGAAACTGCAGGATCGTTATGTCTACCTCATCGCGCCTTATCTGGGTGATATCGCCGACGCCTCCGATGCTGAACAATTGGCCACTGCCGTCGAGCAAGGCCTGCGCGTGGTCGACGAGCTGCTGAGCGGCAAGTCGGTCACCAAGGCCAAGGCCGACGAGGTGCGCGAGGTGTTCCAGCGGGCAGGCGCGCGCGCGCGGCTGGAACTGACCGCCTGAAGCAGCTTATTGTCTAGGGCCCAGCGCAGGGATCGAGGTATCACAGCGTCGTCTGCTGGAGGTCTCGCATGATCAAGGGTTGGGTTGGCCTGTTGTGCCTTGGGCTATTGCCACTGCTTGCAATGGCTGCCGAGCCGTGTAAACGGCTGACCGCCACTGGAAACCCGGAATATCCCCCTTACCTTTGGCATGACCCCCTGGACCCGCACCATCTGATTGGGGCCAATGCGGATCTGATCACACGCCTGGCCAACAGCCTTGGCCTGGAAATCGACGTCCTCTATGTAGGCCCTTGGTCCAGGGCCCAGGAAGAGGTTCGTACCGGCAGGGTCGACCTGATGGCCGGCTACTTCATCACCGACGCCCGCCAGCAGCAGATGGACTTCATCCTGCCGGCATTCCTTTACACACCGAGCGTGATCTGGGCCCGTCAGGGGCATGGCTTCGTTTACGGGCAATGGTCGGACCTGCAGGGACTCAAGGGTGGAACGCTGGTCAATAACAGTCACGGTCAGCCGTTCGATGCTTACGCCAAGCAGCACCTGACGCTCGAGGCGGTGCCCAGCGCCAGGCAGGCTTTCGAAAAGCTGATGCATGGGCGCAGTGATTATGTGATCTATGAGCAGTACCCAGGCTTATCCCTGGCGCGCACCTTGGGCATCGACCAGCAGGTGCTGATCCTGCAGCCGCCTGTCTCCAGCGAAGGCCTGTACCTGGCCCTGTCCAAGGCTTCGCCGTGCAATCAGCCGGCGCTGCGCGAAGCCTTGAGCCGGGCGATGCAGCAGCTCAACGCGCAGGAGGTGCCGCAGCAGCTGCTCAAACTCAACCTGGAGCGCAGCCGCTAAGGCCTTCCGGTGCTCGAATGCGCGGCATGGGTCAGCGCATCTGCAGGATGATCGGACTAGGGCTGGCAGGATCCGTATCTTTGCGCAGCTTGGCCACTGCCGCGGCTTCGACGGCGTCGCCGTGGTTACCCCAGGCACTTCGGATATAGCTCAGCACCTCTGCTGTTTCCTGATCGCTCAGTTGTGCGCGCATGGCGGGCATGCGGTAGGCATCGGGCCTGCCATCGGCCACGACCCGCTGCGACCCGTTCAGGGTGATGTTGATGGCCGAAGCAGCCTCGTTGGCGAGCAAAGAAGTGGCGCCGGCCAGGGGCGGCATCCACTCACCCTGGCCCTTGCCGTCCAGGCCGTGGCAGGTGGCACAGCGCGCCATGTACGTGCGTACGCCTGGGCGCTCCAGCTGGGCGAGCGTCGGCTCGGGCTGATACTGCCAGGGTTTGCCATCTCGGGATGGATCGCCGGGCAGTGCCTTGAGGTAGTGGGCGATGGCCTGTAGATCGCCATCGGTCATGAACTGCGTGGAGTTGTTGAATGCCTCGGTCATCGAGCCGAAGACCACGGCATGTCGATTGCGACCGGTCTTGAGAAACTGCACCACCTCAGCTTCGTTCCAGCGGCCAAGGCCGGTGTTAGGGTCATTGCGCAAACTGGGCGCGTACCAGCCGTCGAGCAAGGCGCCTGCGAGATACGGGGCGCCTGACTCGTCGAAGGCTTTTTCATTGAAAGCCAGGCCTCGGGGGGTATGGCAGCTGCCGCAGTGCCCAGGCCCCTGCACGATGTAGGCGCCGCGATTCCACAGTGCATTCTGGTCGTCCTTCGCCACGTAAGGGCTCGCGGGTGCGAACGCGCCGTTCCACAGGGCGATGGGCCAGCGTAGGTTCAATGGCCAAGGTATGTCGCCAGGCTTGTTCGGCTGTCGTGCTGGCTGAACACTGCGCATGAAGAAGGCGTAAAGCGCACGTATGTCGTCGTCGCTGAGCTTGGCGTAGGAGGGGTACGGCATGGCGGGGTAGAGGCGGCGCCCGCCAGGCGCCACACCGTGGCGCACGGCCCGGTCGAAGTCGGCCAGCGAGTAGGCGCCGATGCCTGTCTCCCGGTCGGGTGTGATGTTGGTGGCGTGGATCGTGCCAAGCGGGGTAGCCATCTCGAGCCCCCCGGCCATCGGCGGTTCGCCAGGCAGGCTGTGGCAGGCGACGCAATCGCCCAGCCGTGCGACATATTCCCCGCGACTGATCAATGCGGGGTTGTTGGTGGCGCTTGCTTGCTCATCAGCGAACGGCGAGGCAGGTTCTCGGGTGACATACCAACCGGCCAGGCCGGCGGCGACCGCGCAGGGCAGCAACAGCCAGCCAAGGGTTCTAGCAGTACGAGGGTGCATGGCGGCGTCCTTGTCGGTCAGCTGAAGGTATGACGGCTCATGGGCAGGCTGCGAACCCGTTGTCCGGTCAGTTGGGCCACGGCATTGGCCACCGCCGGTGCTACAGCGGGCAACGGTGGCTCGCCGATACCGCCCATCTTCGCGCCACTCTCAACGATGCGTACATGCACCCGAGCCATGCGCCCAGGGGGCAGGATCGGGTACAGGTCATAGTTGCGCGCACGCGGCATGCCATCGACGTACACCGCTTCCTCGACCAGCGTCTGCGACAACCCCAAGGCCACCGCGCCATTGACCTGGTGCTCGATGATGGCCGGGTTGACGATGCTGCCTGGATCGATCGCCTGCCAGATGTCGTGGACCTTCACCTGGCCGTCCTCGATGGAGACCTCGGCGATCACGGCCGCTTCGGACCCGAAAGGGGACGCCATCGCCAGGCCTCGGGCCCGCCGCGTGCCATCCTCGGCAGTGAAAGGCCCTCGTTTCCAGCCCCCTGAAAGCTCGACGACCGCTTGCAACAACTGGGTCAGGCGCGGGTTGTCTCGCAGCAGGTGCCGACGCAGGGCCAGAGGGTCCTGGCCTCCTTTGTCCGCCAGCTCGTCCAGGAAAGACTCATAGAAGAAGTCATTGAGCGAGTTGCCCACCGACCGCCAATAACCGAGCATGGCCGGGCCTTTGACGTACACCTGTGCGATGCGCTTGTTGGCGATGGCATAGGCCTTGCCCGATAGCCCTTCCAGTGCTGTGGGGTCGACCTTGTCACCTTGCTTGCCGGCCAGGGCTTCGGTGGGGCCTTCCGTGGCGCTGACCGCCTCCAGGACCACCGGCAAGCCTTCGGCATCGAGCCCGGCGCGGAACTTGACCGCGGCGACAGGGCGTAGCACATCGCGAAGGAACTCTTCCTCGCGGCTCCAGATCAGCTTGACAGGCTGGCCAACCGCTTTGGCCAGGGCGATGGCTTGCGGGTAGGGGTTGGCGGACTCATACAGGAAGTGCCGACCGAAGAAGCCGCCAAGCAGTGGCGAATGCAGCGTGATCTGGTCGGGTGACAGCCCGGTGCGCTTGGCGATGTCATCGCGGAACATGTCGGGCGCCTGGTTGGGCAGCCAGACCTCCAGTGTGCCGTCGGGATTGAAGCGGGCTAGCGCAGAAGGGGGCTCGAGCTGGGCATGGTTCAGGTATTGGTTGTGGAAGCTGGCCTCGACGGTGGTCACGGCGTTGTCCAGCGCGCTTGCCACGTCTCCGGCCGTTTCTTCATCACGGGTTGGACCCGTGGCACTGGCCAGGTGCTGGAGCCAGCCGTCGCTGGAAAAATCCGCCGGCATGGCCCGCACCGTGGAATCTGCGGCTGGCTCCAGCCACTGCACTTGCAGTGCCTCGACCGCACGCTTGGCGTGCCACCAGCGCGGTGCAACCACCGCTACAGCACCGGGCAGGCGATGCACTGAATGCACACCCGTCATGGCAGCTACCTGTGCCTCATTGCGCACCTGGCCCACCGTCATGCCCAGGCGAGGGGCATGCTGCACGGCGGCATGAAGCATATTCGGCACGCTGAGGTCGATGCAGTACATGGCCTTGCCGGTGGACTTGTCGTAAGCGTCCAGGCGCCGAACTGGCTTGCCAATCCAGCGAAAGTGGGCAGGATCACGAAGCTTGACGGTGGCAGGGTCGGGGACCGGCAGGTCCATGGCGCGCTCGGCCAGTTCGCCGTACCCAAGCGTGCGCCCTGACGTGGTATGTACTACGGTACCTGGCGTCGTGGTGAGCTCGCCCACCGCGACACCCAGTTGCTGCGCAGCGGCCTGCAGCAACATCGCCCGCGCCAGCGCACCCAGGCGGCGCATGGTGGGGTAGCTCATGCGTACGGACATGCTGCCGCCGGTGATGCGCATGCCGTTTTCCATCACCACATGGGCTTGGCCAGGTGGGGCGCTGTCCACGACGAAGTGAGCAGGATCCACATCCAGCTCCTCGCCAACAATCTGCGCCATGGCGGTGAACGGTCCTTGGCCGCCTTCCATGAACGGACTGAGCAGACGGACCGTGCCATCCGGTCGGATTTCCAGGAACGCCGGTACCTGGGTGCCTCGCTGCACATCGGCAGCAGCTTGCACACGCGCAACGCCCGTCGGCAGGCCGAAGCCCAGGACCAATGCGCCTGCAGCCGTGCCGACGAGGAAGCGGCGACGCGAGAGATTGACGGTTTCGCCAGCTTGCAATCTATGCAGTTCAGCCACGGGATCAGGCGTGCTCATCAGGCTATGGCTCCCTGCGCCAGGTCATGCATGGCTGCATGAATAGCGTTGTAAGTGCCGCAGCGGCACAGGTTGATCATGGCTGCATCGATCTGCTCGGCGCTGGGTGCCGGGGTATGCTTGAGCAGCGCGGTCGCTGCCATTACCTGACCGGATTGGCAGTACCCGCATTGCGCGACCTGGTGTTCCACCCAAGCCGCTACCACCCGCTTGCCCACAGGGTCCGCCTCGATCGCCTCAATGGTCGACACGTGTCGGCCAACCACGCCGGACACCGGGGTCACGCAGGCGCGCGCCACAACGCCGTCCACCAGCACCGAGCAAGCCCCGCACTGGGCCAGGCCGCAGCCATACTTGGTGCCGGTCATGCCCAGGTCGTCGCGGATCACCCACAAAAGGGGCGTGTCGGCGTCTGCATCGACCTGGTGGGTCGTGCCGTTGATGAGTAGTTCCATGGTTCACCTGCCAGTCATCGGTTAGCGCTGTTCTTGTCATGATCGTGGGGTGCGTCGCCCCGTGCAGAAACGCTAGCACAGCGCTGAACCGGTGCTTGCGCCAGGCTGTGCAGATACAGAGGATCAGGCAAGGATTTCCCCGGAATGCGCAAGCGCGAGGCCGCCATTGACGCGCATGCCGGTCGGGGAGGATTTCCGCTGTGAAAAACCGGATAATGCCGACCATTGTGTTTTGCACGCTTAAAATCACGGTAAACCCGCATGGAAATCAAGGTCAATTTTCTCGACAATCTCCGTCTCGAAGCCAAGTTCGATGACTTCACGGTGATCGCCGATCAACCGATCCGTTACAAGGGCGATGGCTCGGCCCCTGGGCCATTCGACTATTTCCTGGCGTCCTCGGCGCTGTGCGCGGCTTACTTCGTCAAGCTCTACTGCCAGACACGCGGCATTCCCACCGAAAACATCCGCCTGTCGCAGAACAACATCGTCGACCCCGAGAACCGCTACAACCAGGTGTTCAAGATCCAGGTGGAGCTGCCGGAAGACATCACCGACAAGGACCGCCAGGGCATCTTGCGTTCGATCGAGCGCTGCACGGTCAAGAAGGTGGTGCAGACCGGTCCGCAATTCGTGATCGAGGTGGTCGACAACCTCGATGCCGATGCCCAGGGTTTGCTCATGCCGGTGGCCGAAACCAGCACCCGCATCCCTGGCAAGGACCTGCCACTGGAACAGACGATTGCCAACATGTCCGGGATCCTGGCCGACCTCGGCATGAAGATCGAAATTGCTTCGTGGCGCAATATCGTGCCCAACGTCTGGTCGTTGCATGTGCGCGATGCGCAGTCGCCCATGTGCTTCACCAATGGCAAGGGCGCTACCAAAGAAGCGGCGCTGGCGTCTGCCCTGGGCGAATTCATCGAGCGGCTGAACTGCAATTTCTTCTACAACGACCAGTTCTGGGGAGAGGAGCTGGCCAATGCGGCGTTCGTGCACTACCCGGACGAACAGTGGTTCAAGCCCGGCCCTCGGGATGCCGTGCCTGACGAAATCCTCGACGCGCATTGCCTGGCCATCTATAACCCCGATGGCGAACTGCGCGGCTCGCACCTGTACGACACCAACTCGGGCAACACCGCCCGGGGCATCTGTTCGCTGCCGTTCGTGCGCCAATCAGACCAGCAGGTGGTGTACTTCCCGTCGAACCTGATCGAGAACCTGTTCCTGAGCAACGGCATGAGCGCGGGCAACACGCTGGCCGAAGCGCAGGTGCAGTGCTTGTCCGAAATCTTCGAGCGTGCGGTCAAGCGTGAAATCCTCGAAGGCGAGCTGTGCCTGCCGGACGTTCCCGCCGAGGTGCTGGCCCGCTATCCGTCCATCGTCGCGGGTATCCAGGGGCTGGAGGAGCAGGGCTTCCCAGTACTGGTCAAGGACGCCTCGCTGGGTGGCGAATTCCCGGTGATGTGCGTCACCCTGATGAACCCGCGTACCGGTGGTGTGTTCGCTTCGTTCGGTGCGCACCCAAGCCTTGAGGTGGCCTTGGAGCGCAGCTTGACCGAACTGCTCCAGGGCCGCAGCTTCGAAGGTTTGAACGACCTGCCACAGCCCACCTTCGAAAGCCACGCCCTGACCGAGCCGAACAATTTCGTCGAGCATTTCATCGACTCCAGCGGCGTTGTGTCGTGGCGCTTCTTCAGCGCCAAGGCTGACTTCGAGTTCGTCGATTGGGATTTCACTGCCCAGGGCGAAGGTGCCAATGCGCAGGAGGCAGCCACCTTGTTCGGCATCCTCGAAGACCTTGGCAAAGAGGTCTACATGGCCGTGTACGACAACCTCGGTGCAATAGCCTGCCGAATCCTGGTACCAGGCTATTCGGAAATCTACCCGGTCGAGGACCTGATCTGGGACAACACCAACCGGGCGCTTTCCTTCCGCGCCGACATCCTCAACCTGCACCGCCTGGACAACCGCTCGCTCAAGCTGCTGCTCAAACGCCTGGACAATTGCGATGTCGATGACTACACCACCATCACCACGCTGATTGGCGTTGAATTCGACGACAACACGGTATGGGGGCAACTGACCATCCTTGAGCTCAAGCTGCTCATCTGCCTGGCCGTGCAGCGCTTCGAGGAGGCCAAGGAGCTGGTCGAGGCGTTTCTTCAGTTCAACGACAACACCGTGGAACGGGGACTGTTCTACCAGGCGCTTAACGTGGCATTGGAAGTGCAATTGGACGATGAACTGGACATGGCCGACTACGAAGTCAATTTCCGCCGCATGTTCGGCAACCCGCGCATGGATGCGGTACTGGGCTCGATCGAGGGAAGCGTGCGCTTCCACGGCCTGACCCCGACCAGCATGAAGCTCGAAGGGCTGGATCGCCATCTGCGTCTGATCGACAGCTACAAGAAGCTGCACGCCGCTCGGGCGCGGCTGGCCTGACGTCCGGCAGGCATGCGGGCCTGGATAGGCCGCGTATGCCACGAAGGGCAGCGGTTCGGGATTTCTTGCAGGATATTTCAGCCGTGTATGGCTGAACTATCGGCTCGCCAGGGTGCTCATTTGCTAGGCGCACCCTGCGTATCCCCGTGGGCCGTCTCTCGTCGGCCCTGGTCACTGAACGAAAAGGAGGCACCGTGACCGTTTCCGACCCTACCCTGTACCGCTGCAGACCTGGCCCGCTGCATGCATTATTGTTGGCGGGCACCGTCCCACTGTTCCTGGGGGCAATGATCAGTGACATTGCCTACTACAACAGCTACCAGATCCAATGGAGCAACTTTGCCGCCTGGCTGATCGCAGGCGGGTTGGTGTTCTGCGGGCTGGCCCTGCTGTTCGCCCTGGCCAACCTGATCAGCGCTCGACACAAGGCCGGGCGGCCAACCCTTTACTTCTTGCTCTTGCTGGTGACGTGGGTGCTGGGGTTGGTCAACGCCTTCGAGCATGCCAAGGACGCCTGGGCTGTGATGCCGTCCGGGCTGGTACTGTCGGTGATCGTGACCGTGCTCGCTGTGGTGACGGCGTGGCTTGGCTTGAGCAACCTGCGTTCGGGAGGTGAAGCATGAGAGCGCTGCACGCTGTGAGCTTGTTGTCCCTTTCGCTGTTGCTGGCGGCTTGCGGCGGTGAGGGTGACCCCACCCAGGCCCGTGGGCCTGACCCGAAGCTGCCCGAGCCCCAGCGCGGTCTGCTGCCCAGCATGAAGATCGCCGAGCCGGTTGCCTGGGGGCAGCAAAAGCCGACCGTGCCCGACGGTTTCAGCGTCACGGCCATCGCGACCGACTTGAAGATCCCGCGTCAGAGCCTGGTGCTGCCCAACGGCGACATCCTGGTGGCCGAAGGGCGTGGCGGCAGCGCTGCCAAACTCAAGCCCAAGGATGTGATCGCCAGCCAGATCAAGGCCAAGGGCAATACCCAGGTCAAGGGCGGCAACCGCCTGACCCTGTTGCGCGATGCCGATGGTGATGGCAAGTATGAGCTGCAGACCGTCTTTGCCGAGAACCTGAATGCGCCTTATGGCCTGGCATTTGCCGATGGCAAGTTGTACGTGGCCAATCAAGATGCGCTGGTGCGCTTCGACTACCGCGACGGCCAGACAAAGGCCGACGGCCCGCCGGTCAAGCTCACCGACCTGCCGGCCGAGATCAACCACCACTGGACCAAAGCGCTGACCATCAGCCCGGACGGCCGCTTCCTCTATGTCGGCATCGGTTCGAACAGCAACATTACCGAGCGCGGCCTTGAGGTCGAGATCGACCGTGCGATGGTGTGGGAAGTCGATGCCCAGACGGGCGCACATCGGCCCTACGCCACCGGGCTGCGCAACCCCACTGCACTGGCTATCCAGCCGGGTACCGGGCAGCTCTGGACAGTGGTCAACGAGCGCGACGAACTGGGCCCAGACTTGGTCCCCGACTACCTGACCTCCGTGCGTGAGGGCGGCTTCTACGGTTGGCCCTACAGTTACTGGGGGCAGAACGTCGACGACCGGGTGCGTCCGCAGAATCCTGACAAAGTAGCTGCGGCGATCAAGCCCGACTACAGCCTGGGGTCGCATGTCGCGGCGCTGGGTGTCGACTTCTCAACGGCCGCCATGGGGCAAGGCTTTGCCGAGGGGGTGTTCGTGGGCGAGCACGGCAGCTGGAACAGGCCCAACCCGGTTGGCTACAAGGTCATCTTCGTGCCGTTCAGCAACGGCAAGCCGGCAGGCGAGCCCATCGATTTCGCCACCGGCTTTCGAGGTGAAGATGGCAAGACGCGTGGGCGTCCAGTGGGTGTGACAGTCGATCCGCGTGGGGCATTGATCATTGCGGACGATCTGGCCAACACCGTATGGCGGGTGACGCGCAACTGATGCAATCGGCTGCAGGGGCGGAACTGTCCGCCCCTGTGGCTTACTCTCTAGGATCACGGCTATTACGCCTTGGCGTAGCCACGCAGATTCGCTATTCGCCACACGAATAGTTTCCATCTCAGCTTTCGATTTCCATGCGAGGCGTCAATAGCCTCATGCTGAACCCCGTCCTGTTTAGCGAGAACGGTCATGTTCAGTAAATCCCTGATGATAGTGCTGTTACCCATTGTTTTGGCATTGATTGCAGGCGCGGTTCTGCCGTTTCAAGCGGCAGGCAATGCCGCAGCGGGCAGGGCCCTTGGCCACTGGCTGTGGGGCGCCTTCGCATCGCTTGCCGTCAGCGCCGTGGTTGTCATTGCCGCGCTGCTGGTGTTGCGGGTACCTGCGCCTGACATCGGCAGGGCGCTGCAGGGGCCATGGTGGCTCTGGATCGGCGGTGTGCTGGGCGCCCTGTATGTGGCAGGGGCGGCGGCGCTGACGCCCAAGCTTGGAGCGGCAGGCTTTCTGGTGCTGGTGGTGGCAGGGCAGATCGTTACGGCGGTGGTTGCTGATCATTTTGCCATCATGAACCTGCCTGGCAGGCCCCTGGGGCTGGCGCGAATTTTCGGGCTTGTGATGATCCTGGCCGGCGTGTGGTTGGTGCAGGGTCAGTGGGCCACCAGTACCCCCAGCAAAAGCGAGCCCGCGGTGGAGCGCTCAAGCCACGATCATACCTCTGGCTGACAGCATGCCAGCACCGTCTCGCGCAGCCAGCGATGCCCCGCATCATCCTGCTTGCGGCTGTGCCAGGCTTGCCGGTAATCGATGCTGTCCAAAGGCAGCGGGGGGACAAATTCGCGCAGCCCCCCATGGGCAGGCAGCGGGGCGAGGGCCCGTCGCGCTACGGTCAGAATCAGGTCGGTATCTTTCACGACTTCTACGGCTGCGCTCCAGTGCGGCAGCGCCAGGGCAATGTGCCGGCGCTGACCTTGGGAGGCCAGTGCACGGTCAATCTCATCGAAGGCGTCGGGGCGCGTAGCCACCAGCACATGGGGGCGCGCCAACCACTGGCTCAAGCTCAATTCGCCCGTGGCCGGCAGCGTCTGATGGTCAGCCACGCTTACGAAGCGATCGGCAAACAGTGACTGGGCGGTGATGCCTTGAGGTAATTCCGGAAAGACCCCCAGTGCCAGATCCAGCTCGCCATCGAGCAACTGTGCCACCATTGCCTCGCGACTGGCCTGGCTGACCGCCAGGTCGATGCCCGGGGCAACGCGCCGCACATGGCGCAGCAGAGGTGGCAGGATGATCCGTGCTGCATAGTCCGACAGCGAGAGACGGAAGCGTCGCCGGGCCTGCGTAGCGTCGAATTGCGGCGTGCTCAGCAGCCCCTCCAGATTGGCCAAGGCGTCCTCCAGCGGTTGGGCCAACGCCTGAGCCCGCGCGGTGAGCGTCATTGTGCCACCCTGACGTACCAGCAGAGGATCATCGAAATGCTCGCGCAACTGCGCCAGCGCATGGCTGACGGCCGGCTGACTGCGGTGCAGGCGAATGGCAGCGCGTGTTACATGCCGCTCGGTAAGCAGGGCGTGCAGGGCCAGCAGCAGGTTCAGGTCGATTCGGCGCAATTGATCCATGTTCGGGCGTCTGATCCGTAAGGGGGCAGGGGCCAAGCCTAACAAATGCGCGCCTGCAACGCTGGCGGCACTACACGACCTCACCGGTGGTTGCCGTTATACTGCGCACCTGTTCGATTTTTTCCGAGTATTTCGATGGGTCTTTCCGCTACCGTTTCACCTGAACCGCGCCGTCTGGGCGCACCCCTTGTCGCCTTGGGTCTACTGATAGCTGGCGCCTGGTTCCTGGATGTCAATGCAGGCTTCAGGCAGGTCCTGCTTCTGCTGCTTGGGGCTGCGCTGGGCCTGACGTTGTATCACGCCGCCTTCGGCTTCACCTCTGCCTGGCGCGTGTTCATCAATGAGCGGCGTGGTGCCGGCTTGCGTGCGCAGATGGTCATGCTGGCGCTGGCTGTACTGCTGTTCTTCCCGGCGCTTGCGGCCGGTAACCTGTTCGGCACCCCCGTGACGGGCCTTGTGGCACCGGCCGGGGTGTCCGTCGTGTTCGGGGCTTTCATCTTCGGCATCGGCATGCAACTGGGGGGCGGCTGCGCGTCGGGCACCTTGTTCACCGTTGGCGGCGGCAATGCCCGCATGCTGGTAACCCTGCTGTTCTTCATCATCGGTTCCGTGACCGCCACGCACCACGCCGACTGGTGGTTTGCCTTGCCATCCTTGCCCGCGACCTCAATCGTGCAGGCATGGGGACTGGTACCTGCCTTGGTGGTGAGCCTGGGCGTGTTCGGCCTGATCGCCTGGGTCACTGTGCACCTGGAAAAGCGCCGCCACGGCAGGCTTGAACAGCCCGAGCAGCATGACCGGGCAGGTCTGCAACGCTTTGTGCGAGGCCCCTGGCCGTTGCTCTGGGGCGCCGTCGCGTTGGCCGTGCTCAACTATGCCACCCTGGCCTTGGCTGGACGGCCCTGGGGCATCACCTCGGCCTTCGCCTTATGGGGCGCCAAGGTGCTGGACAGCCTGGGTGTTCAGGTGAGCAGCTGGGTGTTCTGGCAGGCACCGGCAAATGCCAAAGCCTTGGCTTCGCCGGTCTGGCAGGATGTGACCACCGTCATGGACCTGGGCATCGTGCTGGGGGCGTTGCTTGCAGCAGGCCTTGCCGGGCGTTTTGCGCCAAGCCTGAAGATCCCGCTGCCGTCATTGATCGCCGCCGTCATCGGCGGCCTGTTGCTGGGCTACGGTTCGCGCCTGGCCTACGGCTGCAATATCGGCGCTTATTTCAGCGGCATCGCTTCAGGGAGCGTGCACGGCTGGCTATGGCTGATCGCCGCCTACCTGGGCAACGTGATCGGGGTGCGGCTGCGCCCTGCGTTCTTTGCAGGGGAGCGTCGCGCGACGACCTTGACCGGCTGTTAACGCGAAGGGCTGGCCCGTTGATTCCCGACTGGGCCATTCAACGCAAGGCTCGATATGGCTGAACAAAGCATGGCGGGAGGGGTTTAGTTGCTAATAATTTTTATCAACTATGTTTAGTAACTAATTGATATGTATAGCTATCTGCGTGCCAGCGCATGTTGCACACATTGCTCCTGATAGGTTTTGCTGATGGCAGCAGGTGAGAGCCTCGAGCGACTGTTATACGTCTGCTCGGTGATGCCGAAGGCGGTCATGCGCATCCACGGCTTGGCAAACTTGCGTGCCTGCAGCTTCTTGCGTGCGGTATACAGCGTGACCCCAGACAGCTTGGCCTGCTGGGCCTGGGCTGCAATCTGCGCGCCCCACTTGCAGGCTTGGCGATCGTTCTGAGTCAAAGGTCGGGCGCTGGCGCTGATACCTGCCGTAGCCAGCAGGCAGCCCGTCGTGATTGCTAGAATTACTCGCATGTTCCTGTCCTAAGCTTCTGAAGGAGAAGGAAGTTTGCCTCCTCCTTCCAAAGCCGGGGGCCAGCAGTTTGCCTTCAGGCCAGCGCAGCTCTGGCGTCTGTGCTGGCATGTTCGCGCAGGCTGTACCAGGCAATAGCCGCTACCCACAGCACGCCCACCCCATAATTGAGGCGCTGGTAAAGCCCGAACAATTCGCCGCTCTGCATGGCCTGGCCCATGAACCCGACTGTGACAAGTGCCCCAAGGGTACAGGCCAGCGAGAAGACCGCCAGGGCGCGCGAGTGCGCGATGCGGGCGCCAAGCCAGATCCACAGGGCACTGGCGACGGTCAAGGATATGAACATCAACAGCCCGGACAGGTTGTGCAACTGCTGCGACGTGGAAGGCTGTTCAGGCGCGCAGCCCTGGTCGCAGGCGAACCATCCCGTGCCCAAGCTGCCAACGGCGTGCAGCAACAACAGCGCTGCACTGACCATGGCCAGCCGGGAGCCGCGCCAGCGCCGGGCAATGCCCCAGGCGAACAAGGCGAACAGTAACGCTAATGGGAAATTGTTCACCAGCGGGGAAAGATGATGGGTTGGGGCACCGACGGCGCCAAGCTGGCTCATGGCCAATTGCAGATGATCGTAGCCGGGGTAGGCCATGGCGGTCAGCGTGACGCCCAGAGCTAGCCACAATGGAATGAGCAAGCCACAGCTGAGCAGTGATCGATCGAGCAATTTCATGCAGGCATCCTTCCGTGGAAAGCCCGGACCTTAACAAACGCTGTGGTGATAGTGCCAGCACCGATAGCGTTGCAGCCGTATGTGATCGTACAACTGCCTGCGCTATCATGGCGGCTGTCTTTCAAGGTGAAGCACAGGGCATGTCAGATCTACAACCACCGCCACGGGCCAGGCGCAAGCCGCGCAGCCTGGCCCAGGAACTGGTCACCGTGCTGACCGAACGCATCCGCAGTGGTCAACTCAAGCGCGGTGACAAGCTGCCGACCGAATCGCAGATCATGGCTGAGGAAGGGGTCAGCCGCACGGTCGTGCGTGAGGCGATCTCGCGCTTGCAAGCCGCCGGGCAGGTGGAGACCCGTCACGGTATCGGTACCTTCGTGCTGGACGCTCCGCCGGTCGGGGGGCTGCGCATCGATCCGGCCACGGTGGTGACGCTGCGCGAAGTACTTGCGGTACTGGAGCTGCGCATCGCCCTCGAAATCGAATCGGCCAGCCTGGCGGCTCAGCGACGCAGCGATGAAGAGCTGGCCGGGATGCGCGCAGCGCTCGATGAGCTAAATGAACAAGCAGCCCATGCTACCGACGCAGTGTCCGCGGACTTTCAATTCCACCTGCGCATCGCCCAGGCCAGCGGTAATCACTATTTCGCCGACATCATCAACCACCTGGGCACCAGCATCATCCCTCGAACCCGCCTCAACTCTGCTCGCCTGGCCCACGACGACCAGCCCCACTACATGAGCCGGTTGATGCATGAGCACGAAGCGATCTATGAGGCGATTGCTCGCCAGGACAGTGAAGGGGCGAAGATGGCCATGCGCATGCACCTGAGCAACAGCCGGGAGCGGCTGCGCCAAGCCCATGAGCGGGCGCAGGTGAGCGGGGCGTGACCTAACCGCCCCAGCCTCCGGATGACTCTCATCCCGGCTAACGACTCAAGATCTACCTTGGAGCGCTTCTTCACTCCACTGGCCATTGACCAACCGGCGCAACCCCAGCGGATTGCTGTCGCGCAGCGGCTCGGGCAGCAGCGCCTGGGGGTAGTTCTGGTAGCACACCGGCCGCAGGAATCGGTCGATGGCCAACGTGCCGACAGACGTGCCCCGAGCGTCCGAGGTGGCGGGGTACGGGCCGCCGTGGACCATGGCATCGCATACCTCCACACCTGTTGGATAGCCGTTGACCAGGATGCGGCCGACCTTTTCCTCCAGCAGCGGTACCAACCAGGCGAACGCAGCAAAGTCTTCCGGCTCGCCGATCAGCGTCGCGGTCAGTTGGCCTCTCAGGCCCTGCAGGGCGCTGCGCAGTTGTTCCTCGTCGCGCGCTTGCACCGCTACTGTCGTCGGACCGAAGACTTCTTCCTGCAAAAGCGGGTCAGACGCCACCAGCAGGCGGGCCTCGGCCTTGAATAGTTGTGCACGTGCCTGGGGGCCTGTCTGCGGCTGGCCGGCCAGGTGCACGATGCCGTCATGGGCGTGAAGGTGATCCAGCCCACTGACATAGCTTCGCAGGCCACCTGCATTGAGCATGGTCTGGCCGGCCTGTTGGTCCAGATGGGTGCCCAAGTCTTCGAGGAGTTGGCTGAAAGCGGGCGATTGCAGGCCTATCACCAACCCCGGGTTGGTGCAGAACTGCCCAGCCCCCATGCAAACGGAGCCTGCCAGTTCACGCGCGATGGCTTCGCCGCGCTTGGCCAGCGCCCCGGGCAGGACAATCACCGGGTTGATGCTCGACATTTCGGCAAACACCGGGATCGGCTGGGGGCGCTCAGCGGCCATGCGGCACAGGGCATCGCCACCTTTGAGCGAGCCGGTGAAACCCACTGCCTGGATGGCCGGATGCTTGACCAATGGCTCACCCACGCCTGCCCCGAACACCATGTTGAACACACCTTTGGGCATGCCGGTACGGGCGGCCGCGCGTTCGATGGCACAACCGACCAGGTCGGCGGTGGCCATATGGCCGCTGTGCGCCTTGAATACCACCGGGCAACCGGCAGCCAGTGCAGCAGCGGTGTCACCACCGGCGGTAGAGAAGGCCAGGGGGAAGTTGCTCGCGCCGAACACCGCTACAGGACCAACGCCGATGCGCATCTGTCGCAGGTCCACCCGCGGCAGCGGCTGACGGTCCGGTTGGGCCAGGTCGATACGCGCACCCAGATAGTCGCCTCGGCGCAGCACCTGAGCAAACAGGCGCATCTGACCGCTGGTCCTGCCGCGCTCACCCTGGATCCGAGCTGTCGGTAAGGCGGTTTCACGGCAGACGATCGCCACGAAGGCATCGTCGAGCGCATCGAGCTCCGCGGCAATGGCGTCCAGAAACTCGGCGCGACGTGCCGGTGGCAATTGACGAAACCCTGCGAAGGCGGCCTGTGCGGCCTCGGCCGCCTCGGCCACCTCGCGCTCGGTGGCTTGTGCGAAGCTATAGGGCAGGGGCTCGCCAGTGGTGGCATCCAGGCTTTGCAGGCGCTGCGTGCCGGCTGCGCTGCGCTGGCTGGCGATGAAGTTGTGGCCAAGAATCTCTGGCATCTGGAACTCCTCAGGGACAAGGGATCAGGTAATGGGTGCGGGATTGAACAGGGTGATGTCGTTATGCAGGCGGTGTTGCTCGGCCCAGGTGTGTTTGCGCCCGCTGGCCACGTCCAGGTAGTAGTGGAACAGCTCCCAGCCCAGCTCTTCGATGGTGCTGCGGCCCGTGGCGATGCGCCCGGCGTCGATGTCGATGAGGTCGGGCCAGCGCTGCGCCAGCTCGGTGCGGGTGCATACCTTCACTACCGGCGCCATCGCCAGGCCATAGGGCGTACCGCGGCCGGTAGTGAACACATGCAGGTTCATCCCGGCGGCCAGCTGCAGGGTGCCGCAGACGAAGTCGCTGGCAGGGGTGGCACAGAAGATAAGCCCCTTACCGCTTACCCGTTCCCCTGGCCCGAGCACACCTTGAATGGCGCCGCTGCCTGACTTGACGATCGACCCCAGTGCTTTCTCGACAATGTTCGACAAGCCGCCTTTCTTGTTGCCTGGCGTGGTATTGGCGCTGCGATCGGCAGCGCCCTGGTGCAGGTAGCGGTCGTACCAGTCCATTTCGCGTACCAGCGCATCGGCCACCTGCCGGTCCTGGGCGCGGGAGGTAAGCATGTAGATGGCGTCGCGCACCTCGGTCACTTCCGAGAACAGCACCGTTGCACCGGCCCGCACGAGCAGGTCTGCCGCGTAGCCAAGTGCCGGGTTGGCGGTGATGCCCGAGAAGGCATCGCTGCCGCCGCACTGCATGCCCAGGATCAACTCACTGGCCGGCACGGTCTCGCGCCTGCGCTTGTCGAGTTTCTTCAGGCGGGTTTCGGCCAGGGCCATGATCTGCTCGATCATCTCAGTGAAGCCCAGGCTTGCGTCCTGCAGGCGGTATAGCCAGGGCTCGCTGAGGTCGACCGAGGGGTCGTCGTCGTGCATCACCTGGCTGGCCTGCAGCTTTTCACAACCCAGGCTGATGACCAGCGCTTCGCCACCCAGGTTGGGGTTGCGCGCCAGGTTGCGCACGGTGCGGATGGGGATATAGGCATCGCGGGCATTGATGGCCACGCCGCAGCCGTAGCTGTGGGTGAGGGCGACCACATCGTCCACATTCCGATAGCGCGGCAGCAGCTCGTGGCGGATGCGCTTGACGGCATGCTCCAGCACCCCAGTGACGCATTGCACGGTGGTGGTGATCCCCAGGATATTGCGAGTGCCAACCGTGCCGTCGGCATTGCGATAGCCTTCGAAGGTATGGCCCTGCAGCGGCGGTTGCGGCTGGGGAACTGCGTCGCAGCATGGCAGATTGTCCAGCTCAGGCGGGGCGGGCATGGCCAGCTGCCCCTCCTGCACCCAACTGCCCTGGCGCAGGTCCTCAAGGGCATAACCGATCACCTGGCCATAGCGTCGTACCGCTTGGCCCTTGAGGATAGGCACGGTGGCCACCTTGTGGCTCTGCGGCACGTCTTCTACCAGGGTCAGCCCGTCGACGAACCGGGCCCCTTCGCCCAGGCCGCCGTCGTTGACCACCACCACGACATTGTCGTCCTCGTGCAGGCGGATGTAGCGCGGCGATTCGGAATGTTCGATCAGCTGCATGTTCGGGCCCTATTGTTCAGGTTCTCAGGCTTTTGTACGTGCGTGCGCACCGGCTAGTCCGTGCGCACGTGCTCAATCAGTGACGCGGGCTGGCAAGCTGGGCATCCGGCACTGACGCCGGCTTGGACTCAGGCGACTCTTCGCGCAGCTCGATTCGCTTGATGGGGCCGACGATCACCAGGTAGCTCAGTACTGCCACCAGCGCGTTGGCGCCCACATAGACCAGCGCCCACTTGAACGAGCCGGTGGCGCTGATGATGTAGCCAATCACGATCGGCGTTGTGATCGAGGCGATGTTGCCGAAGGTATTGAACAGCCCGCCGGACAGGCCGGCGATCTGCTTGGGCGAGGTGTCGGCCACCACTGCCCAGCCCAGCGCACCTATGCCTTTGCCGAAGAAAGCGAGGGTCATGAAGCCCACCACCATCCATTCGGCATCGACGTAGTTGCAGAACACCATGGTGGTGGACAACATCAGGCCGCACACGATGGGCAGTTTGCGCGAGAAGGTCAGCGAATGGCCGCGGCGCAGCAGCCAGTCCGAGATCACGCCGCCCAGTACCCCACCGATGAAGCCACAGATGGCTGGCAGCGAAGCGATGAACCCTGCTTTGAGGATGGTCATGCCCCGTTCCTGGACCAGGTACACCGGGAACCAGGTCAGGAAGAAGTAGGTGATGGCGTTGATGCAGTACTGGCCAAGGTACACACCCAGGAGCATGCGGCTGGTCAGCAATTGCTTGATGTAGCCCCACTTGGGCCCGTCGTTGCCGCGCTTGTGGTCCATGTCCACCAAGCCGCCGTTCTGCTCGATGTGTTCAAGCTCGGCGGGGCTGATACGCGGGTGCTGGCGGGGGTTGTAGATGGTCTTGAGCCATATGATCGAGAAGAGGATGCCCAGCACGCCCATGACCACGAACACATGCTCCCAGCCGAAGCTGAACACGATCCAGCCCATCAGCGGTGCGAACAGGGCAGTGGCGAAATACTGCGCCGAGTTGAAGATCGCCGAGGCAGTACCGCGCTCCTGGGTCGGAAACCAGGCGGCGACGATGCGGGCGTTGCCGGGGAACGACGGCGCTTCGGCAAAGCCGACCAGAAAACGCAGGGTAAACAGAGTGACCACTGCCCAGGCCACCGGCAGGCCGCCGACGAAGCCTTGCAGCAAGGTGAACAGTGACCAGGTGAAGATGCTGAATGCATATACGTTTTTTGAGCCGAAGCGATCGAGCAACCATCCGCCGGGAATCTGTCCGGCCACATAGGCCCAGCCGAAGGCCGAGAATATGTAGCCCAGGGTGACGGCGTCGATGCCCAGGTCCTTTTGCAGGCTCGAACCTGCGATGGCGATGGTTGCGCGGTCGGCGTAGTTGATCGTGGTCACCACGAACAGCATGAACAGGATCAGGTAGCGCACATGCGTTTTCTTCGTCGCTTGCATGCTGGTAGTACTCCCACTAGTTATTGTTGTGCGGGGTCTTCGATTTATGCCGGAGTAAGACGAGCCCACTCCGGGCGCGGCGCTGGCAGGCGCCGCGAGGGTTTACTGCGGCCCCATCTTGTCCATCAGGGCGGCAAGCATTTCGTACTCATCGGGGCTCAGGTCGGTCAGTGGCGCACGAACCGGGCCTGCATCATGGCCGGCAATGCGGGCGCCCGCCTTGACGATGCTGACGGCGTAACCGGCCTTGCGGTTACGAATGTCCAGGTAGGGCAGGAAGAAGTCGTCGATCAGCTTGGCCACGGTGGCATGATCGTCCCGGGCAATGGCGTGGTAGAAGTCCATGGCGGTCTTGGGGATGAAGTTGAATACCGCGGATGAATACACCGGCACGCCCAGTGCTTTGTACGCCGCAGCGTAAACCTCGGCAGTCGGTAGCCCGCCCAGGTAGCTGAAACGCTCTCCCAGCCGGCGGCGGATCGACACCATCAGTTCAATGTCACCCAGGCCGTCCTTGTAGCCGATCAGGTTCGGGCACCGCTCGGCCAATTGTTCGAGCAAGGTGGCGTTGAGGCGACAGACGTTGCGGTTATAGACCACCACCCCGATGTTGACCGACTGGCACACGGCCTCTACATGGGCGGCGACACCATCCTGGCTGGCTTCGGTGAGGTAGTGCGGCAGCAACAGCAACCCCTTGGCACCCAGGCGCTCGGCTTGCTGCGCATACTCGATGGCCTGGCGGGTTGCACCACCAACGCCCGCCAGGATAGGTACCGACGTGGCGCAGGTGTCCACTGCTGTCTTGATGACCTGGCTGTATTCGCTGGCAGCCAGGGAGAAGAATTCGCCCGTACCCCCGGCGGCGAACAGCGCACTTGCGCCGTATGGGGCCAACCATTCCAGGCGTTTGATGTAGCCGGCCTGATTGAAATCGCCCTGCGCATCGAAGTCAGTGACAGGAAACGACAGCAAGCCGTGGGAGAGGATGGATTTCAGTTCTTGTGGGTTCATTGTTATAGGCATCCAGACGCAGGGGGTGGGAGTGATGCGGTGTGTGTGAGGTAAGTTATCGTACAACCTCTTTCAAGGCCAGTCCCTTATTAAGGTTTTTTTGGTCGCGTTGATTTCAGGGTGGCGTTGATGACTCGCCATGGCGGGGTGATAGCGTGCGGCAGGGGCCGTGGACAGCGGCTTCTGCTGTCAGGTCATCGTATCTCTAGGGTCGGGCAGTTGCATCGACAAACGACTGGGGCGGCCTTGCGCCGCCCCATGCTTTACTGCTCGCATTGCGTGCGAGTGGTCAGGCAGCCTGTTGAGGCTTGCCCTGTACCTTGCGAACGTGCGCTCTACACGCATCGCCAAACGCCTGGAAGATCTTGATCGAATCAGGATTCTTGGCAGCTTGCCACTCTGGGTGCCATTGCACGGCAAAGAGGAAGGGCGAAAGGCTCGGGGCATGAATGGCCTCGACGAGCCCGTCTTCGGCGTGGGCAATAGCTTCGATGCCCTGGCCCAGGTTGCGCAGCCCTTGGCCGTGCAGGGAGTTGACGCGAATCTCATCCGTGCCAAGGGTGTCGCGCAGCCAGCTACCGGGCTTGATCTTCACGCTGTGGGCCTGCGCGTACTGCACCTCGACAGGGTCTTCGGGGTTTTCGCGGTGATCATTGAAGCCAGGCTCGGCGTAGACCTTCTGGTAGATGTCCCCGCCCAGCGCCACGTTGATTTCCTGCATGCCCCGGCACACGCCGAAGATGGGCAGGCCGCGCTTGATTGCGGCCTTGACCAGCGGAATGTCGAACAGGTCGCGGTTCTTGTCCTGGCCCTTGCCCGGGGTCTCGTTCTCCTGGCCATACAGCGCTGGGTCGATGTTGCTGCCCGCACCCGTCAAGTACACGCCGTCGGCCATGTCCAGGTAGGTCTCCAGTGCCTCGGAGCCACAGCAGGTGGGCACCAGGACCGGGACGCAATCGGCGAAGTCGACCAGCGGGGTGATGTATTTGTGTGTCATGACCTGGTAGTCATGGCCTTTGCGCTCTTGAGTACCCATGGTCATCAGAACGATGGGTTTGCGCAGGGAAGGTTGCTTGTTGCCAATGTTGCTGTTGGACATATGTCACCTTGGGACAGGTTGAACCTGTCGTTGTTGTGCAGGTGCAAGGCGCGCGGCGCTGGTGCAACCTGGAGCCCCGAGCACTGCCGACTCGTCGGCGTCGACGATGTCGGTCGGGACTTGGTGTTAGATTGCCAGAGCCGTTTGATATGTCAAACGGCTGCAGCCGGCTCCCAGGCCCCAATTACGGGGGCGGGCGGGCTGCAAGGCAGCGCCGGTGCGGGTTTGATTGGGATGGTGGTCAATAATACTTAACGACGCAGTCGACTCATTGCAGCGGCGCAATGATTCAAGGGTTCCATGGGCTGCACGGTCAGGCTTTGCGGCTGACCTGGCCGGATCGCGTGGTCCTGCCCGCATGCGTGGGTTAGTCTGCTGAGCTGTTGCGGCGCAGCTCAACCCTCCATGATCAGAAGAAGGATATTTTTGATGGCCATTCCCACCCGCGAACCCGTCGTGCATGTTCCCTTTGCTGAGCTCAAAGCCTTGCTTGAGTCGATCTTCGAACGTCATGGCTGCACGCCGGCAGTGGCTCGGGTACTGGCCGCCAACTGTGCCAGCGCCGAGCGGGATGGCGCCCATAGCCATGGCGTGTTCCGCATGCCCGGCTACGTCTCGACCTTGGCCAGCGGTTGGGTAGATGGCAAGGCTGCGCCCGAGGTCAGTGATCTGGCGGCCGGCTATATCAGCGTCGATGCGCGGGGTGGTTTTGCGCAGCCTGCACTGGCGGCTGCCCGGGACTTGTTGGTAGCCAAGGTGCGCGCTGCTGGGATCGCAGTGCTGGCCATCCACAATTCCCACCATTTCGCCGCATTGTGGCCGGACGTGGAGCCGTTCGCCGAACAGGGCCTGGTTGCCCTGAGCGTGGTCAACAGCATGACCTGCGTCGTACCGCACGGTGCACGCAAGCCGGTATTCGGGACCAACCCGATCGCCTTCGCTGCGCCCTGCGAAGGGCATCCGCCCATCGTATTCGACATGGCGACCAGCGCGATGGCCCATGGCGATGTGCAGTTGGCAGCCCGCGCCGGGGAGGCAGTGGCCCTGGGGGTAGGCGTGGACGGGCAGGGCCAGGTGACTCAGGACCCGGCCAAGATCCTGGACGGCGGTGCCCTGCTTCCGTTCGGCGGGCACAAGGGCTCAGCCCTGTCGATGATGGTAGAGCTGCTGGCAGCTGCACTCACCGGCGGGCATTTTTCGTGGGAGTTCGACTGGTCCGGCCATCCCGGGGCCAAGACGCCGTGGACGGGGCAGTTGCTGATCGTCATCGACCCGCAGGTTGCACAAGGTCAACGGTTCGCCCAGCGCAGTCGCCTGCTGCTGGAGCAAATGGAGGCGGCCGGTGTCAGCCGCATGCCAGGTGCGCGGCGGCACTTGGAGCGTGAACGGGCGCAGCGCGAAGGGGTGGCGATCACCGCCAGTGCCCTGCAGGCGTTGCGCGATCTGCTCACCTGATCGCGGCCGGGCAGGGTAGGCGGACCCGCGCCCGATCATGCAGTGTTGCATATCCCCCTTGCACGATAGTTGGTGCCCATTCCCAGCCAGTACGGGTATGCTCTTGGCTGCCTTTTTGACTCGTCCTGATCCCAAGGAGCTGCACGCTGTGTTCAAACATGTCGAAGCCTACGCCGGCGACCCGATCCTCTCGTTGATGGAAACCTTCAAGGCCGATCCGCGCGCCGACAAAGTCAACCTGAGCATCGGCCTGTACTACGACGAAGCCGGAGTAGTGCCGCAGCTCGCTGCAGTGGATGCAGTGGAAAAGCGCATCGCAGGTCAGGATCACGATGCTTCGCTGTACCTGCCGATGGAAGGCCTTGCCAGCTACCGCCAGGCCATTCAGGCCCTGCTGTTCGGTGCCGACCATCCGGCGGTTGCTGGCGGTCGCGTGGCGACGGTGCAGACGGTCGGTGGTTCCGGGGCCCTGAAGGTCGGTGCCGACTTCCTCAAGCGTTATTTCCCGCAGGCGCAAGTCTGGGTCAGCAACCCCACCTGGGACAACCATCGCGCCATCTTCGAGGGTGCAGGCTTCACCGTTAACACCTACCCGTACTTCGACCAGGCCACCCGTGGCGTGGACTTCGAGGGCATGCTTGCCACGTTGCACACTTTGCCTGCCAACAGTGTGGTGCTGCTGCACCCCTGCTGCCACAACCCGACGGGTGCCGACCTGGATCAGGGCCAGTGGCAGCAAGTGGTAGAGGTGGTCAAGGCCCGCCAGTTGATCGCCTTCCTGGACATCGCCTACCAAGGGTTTGCCCAGGGTCTGGTCGAAGACGTGTTCGCCATCCGCGAGATGGCCAGCGCAGGCGTGCCATGCCTGGTCAGCAACTCGTTCTCCAAGATCTTCTCCCTGTATGGGGAGCGTGTGGGCGGCCTGTCGGTGGTTTGCGACGATGCAGCCACGGCGCAGAGCGTGCTCGGCCAGCTGAAGGCCACCGTGCGCCGGAATTATTCCAGCCCGCCCAACTTCGGCGCCCAACTGGTCGCAGGCGTGCTCAACGATCCCGCCCTCAATGCCCAGTGGGCTGCGGAAGTAGAGGTGATGCGCACCCGCATCCTGGACATGCGCCAGGCGCTGGTCGATGCGCTGGGTGTGCTGCTGCCGGGGCGTGATTTCCAGTTCCTGCTGCGCCAGCGGGGCATGTTCAGTTACACCGGCTTTAGCGTGGAGCAGGTGCGCCGTTTGCGCGATGAGTTTGGCGTTTACCTGATCGACAGTGGCCGCGTGTGCATGTCAGGCCTGCGGCCGGCGAACCTGCAGCGGGTTGCCGAGGCCTTCGCGGCTGTACATCAGTAAGCACCCCAGGCTTGACGTTTTGCAGCAACCCTCGCCGAGGCCGCCCTGTGGCTTCGGCGATTGCCTTTCCATCTCCCATCCCGTCCCCACGGACGCCTGTGCCAGCCAGGGCCTTCTCCACGCGCAGCGCGCTGGGCCGCCCGGCTGCACCTACCGCTTGTACAGACAAGTGCAACCGCCCCTCCGAAAAAGGCTTCGCAAGTGCAACCTTTCCGTGCACAATCGCGCCCCTCTTTTTCCGGTTGAGTAGGGCGTAGCCAATGCTTCGTCATTCTCAGCCTGTTGCAGTCTTGCGAGTGGAGCGTCACCCGGATGAATGAGCAGGCCTCAAGCGTAGAACAGCGTTACGAACAAACGACCGCCGCCAGCCTCGGCAAATGGGCCCGGCAGGACACCACCTGGATGCTCGGCCTATTTGGCACCGCCATTGGGGCAGGTACGCTTTTCCTGCCGATCAATGCCGGCCTTGGCGGGTTCTGGCCGTTGCTGGTGCTGGCGGTGCTGGCCTTCCCGATGACGTACTACGCCCACCGCGGGCTGACCCGGTTCGTGCTTTCGGGGCGCGAAGGGGCAGACATCACCGACGTGGTCGAACAACACTTCGGCATCAAGGCTGGCGCCTTGATCACAGTCCTGTACTTCTTTGCCATCTTCCCCATCCTGCTCATTTACAGTGTGGCCCTGACCAATACCGTCAGCAGCTTCATGGAGCACCAGCTGCACATCGCGCCTCCATCCCGTGCGCTGCTGTCATTCGTGCTGATCCTGGGCCTGCTCGCGATCGTACGCTGCGGCGAACAGGCCACCGTCAAGGTCATGAGCCTGTTGGTCTATCCATTCATCGTGGCCCTGGCGCTGCTGGGCCTGTACCTGATCCCGCACTGGACCGGTGGTATTCTCGACAGCGCCCACACGGTGCCCAGCGGTTCGGCCTTCCTGCACACGGTATGGCTGGCCATCCCGGTCATGGTGTTCTCGTTCAACCATTCCCCCATCATCTCGGCCTTCGCGGTCGACCAGAAACGCCGCTATGGCGATCATGCCGACGCCCGCAGCGGCCAGATCCTGGCACGTGCGCACCTGCTGATGGTGGCCATGGTGCTGTTTTTCGTCTTCAGCTGCGTGCTGACCCTCGATAGCGCGCAACTGGCCGAAGCCAAGGCGCAGAACCTGTCGATCCTGTCGTACCTGGCCAACCATTTCAGCAACCCGACCATCGCCTTTGCCGCGCCCTTGATCGCCTTCGTCGCTATCGCCAAGTCATTCCTGGGCCATTACATCGGCGCCAGCGAAGGCCTCAAGGGTATCATCGCCAAGACTGGCGCGCGCCCGGGTGCCAAGGCCCTGGACCGCGTGGTGGCGGCGCTGATGCTGGTGGTGTGCTGGATCGTTGCCACGCTCAACCCCAGCATCCTGGGCATGATCGAGTCCCTCGGCGGCCCGATCATCGCAGTATTGCTGTTCCTGATGCCCATGTATGCCATTCGCCGCGTGCCTGCCATGCGCAAGTACAGCGGGGCGCTGTCTAACGTGTTCGTCACCCTGATCGGCCTGGTCGCCCTGACCTCGGTCGTCTACGGCCTGTTCGCATAAGCCCGCAGCAGCAGGCCCGCCCCGGTGCCCGGCAAGTGCGCCAGGGCGGGCCGTTGCCTCACCGGCAACAAATTCACCTTGCCCCATAGGCACATGCTGGCCTTCATGGTTAACTCTTGATCCTTTTCCCAACCCTAGATCAAGGATTTCGTCATGGCTCAAGTGACTCTCAAAGGCAACCCCGTCCAGGTCAATGGCTCGCTGCCACAGGTTGGCGCCCAGGCGCCGGCGTTTTCCCTGGTAGGCGAGGGGCTGGCCGACAAGTCGCTCAAGGACTTCGCCGGCAAGCGCAAGGTGCTGAACATCTTCCCAAGTGTCGATACACCTACCTGCGCCACGTCCGTGCGCAAGTTCAATGCCCAGGCCAATGACCTGGCCAATACTGTCGTACTGTGCGTTTCCGCCGACCTGCCATTTGCCCAGGCTCGCTTCTGCGGTGCCGAAGGCCTGGAAAACGTCAAGAACCTCTCCACCTTGCGTGGCCGTGAATTCCTTGAGCAGTATGGTGTGGCCATCGCCGACGGCCCATTGGCTGGGCTGGCTGCCCGCGCCGTCGTGGTACTGGACGAGCACGACAAGGTGCTGCACAGCGAGCTGGTAGCTGAAATCGGCGACGAGCCCAACTACGAGGCAGCCCTTGCCGCATTGAAGTGACGGCGCCGGGTAGGGATCGAACCTTCCGCCTGCCCATTGCTCCAAGCTATACCCTGTAACGGCCCGGAACGCTTTTCCGGGCCGTTTTCGTTTAAAGTTCAGGGTCTTGGCAACGTCAGGCAAAGGTAAACCTCTGGTAAAGGCGCTTTGCTTGGCCGTCGACAGTGCTTATCGTTCACCCTCCTGAATCGTCAATCCGAACAAGGTTCGTTCAACCCATGCAAGCGCCAAAATCCCGTTCTCCCCGTCGCTGGCTCGTCACGCTGCTGATCGTGTTGCTGGTCGCAGTGCTGGCCTGGTGGCTATGGCCTGCCACGTCAGCCACCGACCAGGCTGCTGGAGGGCCGGGCGGCAAAAGCGGGCGGCCCGGTTTCGGCGGGTCTACCGACCCGGTCCCGGTGAGGGTGGAACCTGCACGGGTGGGTGATTTCCCGCTTTACTACAAGGCGCTTGGCACGGTGACCGCGACCAATACCGTGAATGTGCGCAGCCGTGTAGGCGGTGAGCTGGTCAAGATTCACTTCAAGGAAGGGCAGCAGGTAAAGGCCGGTGACTTGCTTGCCGAAATCGACCCGCGTGCCTACCGCATCGCCCTGCAACAGGCCGAGGGCACCCTGGCCCAGAACCAGGCGCAACTGAAGAATGCCCAGGTCGACGTCGCTCGCTACAAAGGGCTGTATGCCGAGGACAGTATCGCCAAGCAAACCCTGGACACCGCACAGGCGCAGGTCGCGCAGTTCCAGGGGCTGGTCAAGACCAACCAGGCACAGGTCAACGATGCGCGCCTGAACCTTGAATTCACCCAGATCCGCGCACCGATCAGCGGCCGCGTCGGCCTGCGCCAGCTCGACCTGGGCAACCTGGTGGCCGCCAATGACACCACGGCGCTGGTGGTGATCACCCAGACCGAGCCGATCAACGTGGCGTTCACGCTGCCGGAAACCGAACTGGGTACCGTTCTTGAACGCTATCGCACCGGCGCCAGCCTGCCTGTGGAGGCGTGGGATCGGGGCGACAGCAAGCTGCAGGCCACCGGCGTGCTGGGCAGCATCGACAACCAGATCGACACTGCCACCGGCACCCTCAAGTTCAAGGGCCGTTTCGAGAACAAGGACCTGGCGCTGTTCCCCAACCAATTCGTCAACGTGCGTCTGCTTGCCGATACGCTCAAGCAGGTGGTGCTGGCGCCAGCCGCCGCCATTCAGTTCGGTAACGACGGAACGTTCGCCTATGTGATCAACGGCGAAAATACCGTCAACGTGCGCAAGCTGAAGGTCGGCCCCAGCGACGGTGAAAACAGCGTGATCCTCGACGGCCTGGCGGCCGGTGATCGCCTGGTGCTCGAAGGCACCGACCGCCTGCGTGAAGGCACCAAGGTAGAAGTGGTCGATGACAGCGTCCAGGTGCCGACCACGCCAGGCCAGCATTTGCAGGGCCAGGAAAGCAATGCGCCGGGCCAGGCCGATAGCACCGCAGGCAAGGCGGGCGCATGAACCTCTCGCGCCTGTTCATCCTGCGGCCAGTCGCAACGACCTTGACCATGCTGGCCTTGGTGCTGGCCGGTTTGATCGCCTACCGCATGCTGCCTGTCGCCGCGCTGCCGCAGGTCGATTACCCCACGATTCGCGTCATGACCCTGTACCCCGGGGCAAGCCCCCAGGTGATGACCAGTGCCGTCACCGCGCCACTTGAACGTCAGTTCGGCCAGATGCCCGGCCTTGAGCAGATGGCCTCGACCAGTTCAGGGGGCGCGTCGGTCCTGACCCTGCGCTTCAACCTGGACATGAACATGGACGTGGCCGAGCAGCAAGTGCAGGCCGCGATCAACGCCGCCAGCAACCTGCTGCCCAGCGACCTTCCGGCCCCTCCGGTCTATAACAAGGTCAACCCGGCCGATACGCCAGTGCTGACGCTGGCCATCTCCAGCAAGACCATGCCGCTGCCCAAGCTCAACGACCTGGTCGACACCCGCGTGGCCCAGAAGCTGGCCCAGACCAGCGGGGTGGGCATGGTCAGCATCGCCGGGGGCCAGCGCCAGGCTGTGCGCATCAAGGTCAACGTGGATGCACTGGCGGCCAACGGGCTCAACCTGGAGGATGTCCGCACACTGATCGGGGCCTCCAACGTCAACCAGCCCAAGGGCAATTTCGATGGCCCTACACGCGTCTCGATGCTCGACGCCAATGACCAACTGCGCTCGCCCGAGGAATACGCCAACCTCATCCTGGCCTACAACAACGGCGCCCCGCTGCGTTTGAAGGATGTGGCGCAGATCGTCGACGGCGCAGAAAACGAACGGCTGGCGGCCTGGGCCAACCAGAACCACGCAGTGCTTCTGAACATTCAGCGTCAGCCAGGTGCCAACGTCATCGAAGTGGTGGACCGCATCAAGGACATGCTGCCCTCGATCACCGACAACCTGCCCGCCGGCCTGGACGTGTCCGTGCTCACCGACCGTACCCAGACCATCCGCGCCGCCGTGCGCGACGTTCAGCATGAACTGCTGATCGCCATCGCCCTGGTGGTAATGGTCACCTTCCTGTTCCTGCGGCGGGTCAGCGCTACGATCATTCCTTCGATCGCCGTGCCGTTGTCATTGGTCGGCACCTTCGCCGTCATGTACCTGGCAGGGTTTTCCATCAACAACCTCACCCTGATGGCGCTGACCATCGCCACCGGTTTTGTGGTGGACGATGCGATCGTGATGCTGGAGAACATTTCACGGCACATCGAGGAAGGCGAAACGCCGCTGCAGGCGGCGCTCAAAGGCGCCAGGCAGATTGGCTTTACCTTGATCTCGCTGACCTTCTCGCTGATCGCCGTGCTGATCCCGCTGTTGTTCATGGCCGATGTAGTAGGGCGCCTGTTCCGGGAGTTCGCCATCACCCTGGCGGTGGCCATCCTGATTTCCCTGGTGGTCTCGCTGACCCTGACGCCGATGATGTGTGCCCGCCTGCTCAAGCGCGAACCCACCCCTGACGAGCAAGGCCGTTTCTACCGGGCCAGCGGTGCCTGGATCGACTGGTTGATCAAGCACTACGCCAGCGCCCTGCAATGGGTACTCAAGCGCCAGCCCCTGACCCTGCTGGTGGCGGTGGCAAGCCTGGCGTTGACGGTGCTGCTGTACATGGTGGTGCCCAAGGGGTTCTTCCCGGTCCAGGACACGGGCGTCATTCAGGGCATCTCCGAAGCACCCCAGTCCACCTCGTTCGCGGCCATGAGCGACCGGCAGCAGGCCCTGAGCCGCGTCATCCTGCAGGACCCTGCCGTGCAGAGCCTCTCGTCCTACATTGGCGTGGACGGCGACAACGCCACCCTCAACAGCGGCCGTATGCTCATCAACCTCAAGCCTCATGGCGAGCGCGATGTCACTGCAAGCGATGTCATCCAGCGCTTGCAACCCCAGCTCGACAAGCTGGTGGGCATCCGCCTGTTCATGCAGCCGGTGCAGGATTTGAGTATCGAGGACCGGGTCAGCCGCACGCAGTACCAGTTCACATTGTCATCGCCCGATGCCGAACTGCTGGGGCAGTGGAGTGGCAAACTGGTCCAGGCCCTGAACCTGCGCCCCGAGCTTGCCGATGTGGCCAGTGACCTGCAGGAGAATGGCCTGCAGGTGTACCTGGTGATCGACCGGGACATGGCCAGCCGGCTGGGCATCAGCGTGTCGCAGATCACCAACGCGCTCTACGATGCCTTCGGCCAGAGGCAGATTTCGACTATCTACACCCAGGCCAGCCAATACCGGGTGGTGCTGCAGTCGCGAGACGCGGCCGTGATCGGTCCCCAGGCACTGGAGTCGATCCACGTCAAGGCCAGTGATGGCGGGCAGGTGCGTCTGTCGGCGCTGGCGCGCATCGAGCAGCGCCAGGCGCAGCTGGCCATTTCTCACATCGGTCAGTTCCCGGCGGTCACCTTGTCATTCAACCTGGGGCAGGGCGCCTCGCTGGGCAAAGCCGTGCAGGTGATCGAGCAGGTTCAGCAGGACATCGGCATGCCGTTGGGCATCCAGACCCGCTTCCAGGGCGCGGCGCAGGCGTTCCAGGCATCTCTGTCGAGCACCTTGCTGCTGATTCTCGCGGCGGTGGTGACCATGTACATCGTGCTGGGTGTGCTCTATGAGAGCTACATCCACCCGGTGACCATCCTCTCGACGCTGCCTTCGGCTGCCGTGGGCGCCTTGCTGGCGCTGCTGATCAGTGGCAACGACCTGGGCATGATCGCCATCATCGGCATCATCCTGCTGATCGGTATCGTCAAGAAAAACGCCATCATGATGATCGACTTCGCGCTCGAAGCCGAACGCCACCAGGGCATGAACCCGCGCGATGCCATCTACCAGGCCGCGCTGCTGCGGTTCCGGCCAATCCTCATGACCACGCTGGCCGCCCTGTTCGGTGCCGTGCCGTTGATGTTGGCCACCGGGTCCGGCGCCGAACTGCGCCAACCCCTGGGCCTGGTGATGGTGGGTGGGCTGCTCGTGAGCCAGGTGCTGACGCTGTTCACCACGCCGGTCATCTACCTGTACTTCGACCGGCTGGGGCGTCGTTTCGGCAAGCGCGACCTGGCGCAGGAACCAGTATGAATACGCGCAGCGCTTCAGTAGGGGCGGCCCGATGAACCTCTCTGCGCCATTCATCCGCAGGCCCGTGGCAACCATGCTGTTGAGCCTGGCGATCATGCTGCTGGGCGCGGTCAGCTTCGGTCTGCTGCCGGTCTCGCCCCTGCCGCAGATGGATTTCCCGGTGATCGTGGTGTCGGCCAACCTGCCGGGTGCAAGCCCCGAAGTCATGGCCTCGACCGTGGCAACGCCGCTTGAGCGCAAGCTGGGCAGCATTGCCGGGGTTACCACATTGACCAGCAGTTCCAACCAGGGCTCCACGCGGGTCATCATTGGTTTTGAGCTTGGGCGCGACATCGACGGCGCTGCGCGCGAGGTGCAGGCCGCAATCAATGCCACCCGCAACCTGCTGCCCAGCGGCATGCGCAGCATGCCGACCTACAAGAAGATCAACCCGTCCCAGGCGCCGGTCATGGTTTTGTCGCTGACCTCCAGCGTGCTGCAGAAAGGGCAGCTATACGATTTGGCCGATACCATCCTGTCCCAAAGCCTGGCCCAGGTGCCTGGCGTGGGCGAGGTGCAGATCGGTGGCAGCTCGCTGCCGGCCGTGCGCATTTCGGTCGAGCCACAGTTGCTGAACCAATATGGCCTGGCGCTGGACGAGGTGCGTACCGCGGTGGCCAATGCCAACCAGCGCCGGCCCATGGGTTTTGTCGAGGATGCCGAGCGCAACTGGCAGGTGCGGGCCAACGACCAGTTGGAAAGCGCCAAGGATTACGGGCCGGTCGTGATTCGCCAGGAGAACGGCACGGTTCTTCGGCTATCGGATGTGGCAACCATCACCGATGGGGTCGAAAACCGCTACAACAGTGGCTTTTTCAATGACCAGAGCGCGGTATTGCTGGTCGTGAACCGGCAGGCAGGTGCCAACATCATTGCCACCGTGGACCAGATCAAGTCGCAGCTACCTGCCCTGCAATCGCTACTTCCGGCGAGCGTCGAGCTGAACGTGGCCATGGACCGTTCGCCGGTGATCAAGGCCACGCTCAAGGAGGCAGAGCATACCCTGCTGATCGCCGTGGTGCTGGTAATCCTGGTGGTCTACCTGTTCCTCGGCAGCCTGCGTGCTTCACTGATTCCAAGCCTGGCGGTGCCAGTGTCGCTGGTTGGAACCTTCGCGGTCATGTACCTGTGCGGCTTCTCGCTCAACAACTTGTCGCTGATGGCGCTGATCCTGGCGACCGGCCTTGTGGTGGACGATGCCATTGTCGTGCTGGAGAACATCTCCCGGCATATCGAGGACGGGCAGCCACCGATGAAGGCGGCCTTCCTGGGCGCCAAGGAAGTCGGCTTCACCCTCCTGTCGATGAACGTGTCACTGGTGGCCGTGTTCGTGTCGATCCTGTTCATGGGCGGCATCGTGCGCAGCTTGTTCCAGGAATTTTCCATCACCCTGGCGGCCGCCATCATGGTTTCGCTGCTGGTGTCGCTAACCCTTACCCCCATGCTGTGCGCCCGTTGGCTGACGGCGCACCAGGCCGAGCAGACTCGCCTGCAACGGTGGAGCGATGCCGTGCACCGGCGCATGGTGGCCGGCTATGACCGCAGCCTGGGCTGGGCGCTGCGGCATCGGCGCCTGACCCTGATCAGCCTGCTGGTGACCATTGCAGTCAACGTGGCGCTGTATGTCGTGGTGCCCAAGACACTGATGCCCCAGCAGGATACTGGCCAGCTCATGGGTTTCATCCGCGGTGATGACGGTTTGTCGTTCAGCGTCATGCAGCCCAAGATGGAAACCTACCGGCGCGCCTTGCTGGCAGACCCTGCCGTACAGAGTGTTGCAGGCTTCATCGGCGGCAACAGCGGTACCAACAACGCCATGGTGCTGGTCAGGCTCAAGCCCATCGGCGAACGCAAGCTCGATGCCCAGAAGGTGATTGAACGCCTGCGTAAGGAGATGCCCAAGGTGCCTGGCGGGCGGCTGTTCCTGATGGCCGATCAGGACTTGCAACTGGGCGGTGGCGGGCGCGATCAATCGTCCTCGCAGTACCTGTATACCTTGCAGAGCGGCGACCTGGCAGCCTTGCGCCAGTGGTTCCCCAAGGTCGTCGCGGCCATGCGCGCCTTGCCCGAGCTGACCGCCATCGACGCACGCGACGGCGCGGGCACCCAGCAGGTGACGCTGGTGGTGGACCGCGACCAGGCCAAGCGCCTGGGCATCGACATGCAGATGGTCACCACCGTGCTGAACAATGCTTACAGCCAGCGGCAGATCTCCACCATCTATGACAGCCTCAACCAATATCAGGTCGTGCTGGAGATCAACCCGAAGTACGCCTGGGACCCCAGTACCCTGGAGCAGGTGCAGGTGATTACCGCCGAGGGCGCGCGGGTGCCGCTGTCGACCATCGCGCACTATGAGAACAGCCTGGCCAACGACCGGGTCAGCCACGAAGACCAGTTCGCCTCCGAGGACATCGCCTTCGACGTCGCCGAAGGGTACAGCACCGACCAGGCGCTGGCGGCAGTCGAGCGTGCCGTGGCCAAGCTCGGCCTTCCGGAAGGGGTGATCGCCAAGCTTGGCGGCACGGCCGATGCCTTCACCAAGACCGCACAGGGGCAGCCTTTCATGATTCTAGGCGCACTGGTGCTTGTGTACCTGGTGCTCGGGATTCTGTACGAGAGCTACATCCACCCCCTGACCATCTTGTCCACGCTGCCCTCGGCCGGCGTCGGTGCCTTGTTGGCGCTGTATGTGACCGGTGGCGAATTCAGCCTGATCTCCCTGCTGGGGCTGTTCCTGTTGATCGGGGTGGTAAAGAAAAATGCCATCTTGATGATCGACCTGGCCCTGCAACTTGAACGTCAACAGGGGCTGTCGCCTGAGGAATCCATTCGCCGCGCATGCCTGCTGCGCCTGCGCCCGATCCTGATGACGACGCTGGCGGCCATTCTCGGCGCCTTGCCTCTGCTGCTGAGCCAGGCAGAAGGGGCGGAGATGCGTCAGCCGCTGGGGCTGACCATCATCGGCGGCCTGGTCTTCAGCCAGGTCCTGACCCTCTACACGACGCCTGTGGTCTATCTGTACCTGGACCGTTTGCGTCACCGCTACAACCGTTGGCGCGGTGTGCGCACCGACGCGGCCTTGGAAAACCCGCTATGACTTTTGCCCAGACTCCGCTTCATCGTGCCCTGCAAGTGCTCAGCCGTGTTCGCGGCTCGCGTTTGCTGGGGGCAGCCTTGGGGGCCGCCTTGCTCAGCGCCTGTACATTGGCCCCGGACTACCACCGCCCGGAAATGATCGGCACGGCGCAATTCAAGCATGCCGAGGGCTGGACGCAGGCAACGCCTTCTGACGCCATCGCCCGTGGTGCCTGGTGGGAAATCTATGGCGACGCGCAACTCAATGCACTGGTCGATGAGCTCAATCGCAACAACCAGAGTGTGGCGCAAGCCGAGGCGCAGTATCGCCAGGCCCAGGCGCTGGTGCGCAGCAGCCGCGCCGGGCTGTTTCCAAGCCTTGACCTGAGCGTGGCCAAGAACCGGTCGGCCCAGGGCACTGGCAGTTCCAGCTCAAGCCTGTCCAATAACAGCAGCGGCATTCGGGACACTTACAACGCCCAGTTGGGGGTGAGCTGGGAAATCGACTTGTGGGGTAAGTTGCGCGAGACGCTCAATGCCAACCAGGCCAGTGCCCAGGCCAGCCTGGCCGACCTTGCCGCCATGCGCTTGAGCCAGCAGTCGGAGCTGGTGCAGAACTACCTGCAACTGCGCGTCATCGATGAGCAGAAGCGCCTGCTGCAAGCCACGGTGGCCGCATACGAGCGCTCGCTGCGGATGAATCAGAACCAATACCGCGCAGGCATCGCCGGCCCCGACGCGGTGGCCCAGGCGCGCACCCAGCTCAAGAGCACCGAGGCTGACCTGATCGACCTGATCTGGCAGCGCGCCCAGTTCGAGAACGCTATTGCCGTGCTGCTGGGCAAGACGCCTGCGCAATTTGCCCTGGCCGACAGCCAGGCGATTCCCGCATTGCCGCAAATTCCGGTGGCGCTGCCATCGCAACTGCTCGAGCGGCGGCCCGACATCGCCGCTGCCGAGCGCAATGTGATGGCTGCCAACGCCAATATCGGCGTATCGCGCGCGGCCTATTTTCCGGATTTCAGCCTGAGCCTGAACGGCGGTTACTCAAGCAGCAGCTTCAACAACTGGATCGAGTTGCCCAACCGTTACTGGTCGGTCGGCCCACAGCTTGCGCTCACCCTGTTCGATGCGGGCAGGCGCAGCGCCGAGGTGGACCGTACCGTAGCCGTATACGATCAGACGGTCGCCCAGTACCGCCAGACCGTGCTGGATGGTTTCAAGGAGGTGGAGAACCTGCTGGTGCAACTGAAGGTGTACGGGGACGAAGCCGTGGTGCGCCAGGAGGCCCTGGAGGCCGCCCGCGAGTCGCTGCGGCTTACGGAAAATCAATACAAGGCCGGCTTGATCGGCTATCTGGATGTGGTCAATGTTCAGGCCACCGCTCTGAGCAACGAGCGCAGTGTGCTCAACCTGTTGCAGGGACGCTTGGTCGCCAGTGTCCAATTGGTAGCAGCGCTGGGCGGTGGCTGGGATGCACGAGGGGCATTCGCCGATCAGGATTGATGCGTAACCTTGACCCATGTCGGCGCACAGACCTGCTGTCGACATGGCCATTTGATATGCCGAAACACCGTGCGTTTTACCAAAGCTTGAGTACAATGGTCGGCCTTTCGTGCCTACCTCTGCCGGCTCCTGGTACTCCGCAAAATGCTGACCGCTAGCTACTCCTCTTCGCTGGTGTTGATTTCCCTGTGCGTGGCCATCCTTGCGTCCTACACGGCCCTGGACCTTGCCGGACGCATTGCCACCGCCAGGGGGTATGCCGCCTCGCTGTGGATGATCGGCGGGGCGCTGGCCATGGGAACCGGCATCTGGTCCATGCATTTTGTCGGCATGCTCGCCTTGCAGCTGCCTATCGAGCTGGGCTATGACCTGACGTTGACCGCATGCTCGCTGCTGATCGCGGTGCTGTCCTCGGGCTTCGCCCTCTGGCTGGTCAGCCAGCCCAGCTTGCCCGCCCTGCAGCTTGCCCTCGGCGCGCTCATCATGGGAGCCGGTATCGCCAGCATGCATTACACCGGCATGGCAGCGCTGCGCATGACACCCGGCATCGACTACGACCCGAGCCTGTTTCTGGCTTCGCTGCTGATCGCGGTGGGCGCTTCGGCGGCGGCGTTGTGCATCGCGTTCCGGCTACGCAGACAGACCCCCTACGTGCGTCAGATCCGTGGGCTGGCAGCGGTGCTCATGGGGATCGCCATCGTTGGCATGCACTACACCGGTATGGCGGCCGCTGGTTTTCCCCAGGGTAGTTTCTGCGGTGCGCTGCCCGGTGGCCTGGAGGGGGATGGCCTGGTGTCGCTGGTTCTGGTCACGACCTTTGCGGTGCTGCTCGTGACCTTGCTGACCTCCGTGCTGGACGCGCGCCTCGAGGCCCGCACGGCGGCGCTGGCCAGGTCGCTGACCCTGGCCAACCAGGAGCTGACTCAGCTGGCATTGCACGACACGCTCACAGGCCTGCCCAATCGCAGCCTGCTGGCTGACCGCATCGAACTGGCCATCGCCAAGGTAGCCGAGCAGGGCGGTTGCTTTGCGCTGATGTTCATTGATCTGGACGGGTTCAAGCCGGTCAACGATGCCTTTGGCCATCATGCCGGAGACCTGCTGCTCAAAGCTGTGGCAACGCGATTGCGCGGGCACCTGCATAGCCAGGACACACTGGCGCGCATCGGCGGGGATGAGTTTGTGCTGTTGGTCGAGTTACAAGACCCGAGCGACGCCATGAACGTTGCCATCAAACAGGTAAACCTGGTCTCGCGGCCTTTCAAGGTGGCTGAGCATGACCTGCAGCTTTCGGCCAGCCTGGGTATCGTCCTGTACCCCGGCAACGGTCAGGACCAGCACGAACTGCTGCGCAACGCCGACGCTGCCATGTATCACGCCAAGCGGGTAGGCAAGAATGGCTACAGCTTTTTCGACGCCTCGATGAACAGCAATGCCCGGCAGCAGTTGCAGTTGGTGCAGGATTTGCGCCTGGCAGTGGCGGCGGGGCAATTTCGTCTGCATTACCAACCCAAGTTCGACGCCAAACAGTGTCAACCGATCGGCGCCGAGGCGCTGCTGCGTTGGGAGCATCCGCAGCACGGGCTCTTGGCCCCTGACCGTTTCATCAGCCTTGCGGAAAAGACCGGCCTGATCATTTCCATCGGTGACTGGGTACTGGACGAGGCATGTCGCCAGATGCGCCTGTGGCTGGATGAAGGTATCGAGGGTTGGCGGATCGCGGTCAACCTGTCGGCCATCCAGTTTTGCCACGCGGGGCTGCTCGATAGCGTGGCGCGCGCTCTGGAACGCCATGCACTGCCCGCCAACTGCCTGACGTTGGAGATCACCGAAACCACGGCGATGTCGGACGTGGAGATGAGCCTGACTGTCCTTCAGCAACTCTCGGACATGGGCGTGGACCTGTCGATTGACGACTTTGGTACAGGCTATTCCAGCCTGATGTACCTCAAGCGCTTGCCGGCCAACGAGCTAAAAATCGACCGAGGGTTCGTACGCGAGCTGGAGGATGAGGGCGAGGATGCGGCCATCGTGTCGGCCATCGTAGCCTTGGGCCGCGCACTGGGGTTGCGAATCGTTGCAGAAGGGGTCGAGACCTCCGGTCAGCAAGCCTTCCTGACGCGGCTGGGCTGCGATGCGCTTCAGGGCTACCTGCTCGGCCGACCCGTGCCGGCCGAGCAGTTGCTGGGGTCGAGCCCTGGCCCGGCCATGGGTTAACTGGCGTTGCGCAGCAGGGGCGCGGGCTGGAAGGCTTCGAGTTCGGCTTCGACCGCTTCGATGATGCGCTCGACATCGCTGGCGGCCATGATGGCCGTGCAGGGGATGCCTGCTATGGCCAGCAAGGTTTCGCCCGTGCTTCTGTCGAACAGCCGCGCCACCATGCTGCGCGGCGCATCCATGTTGGCTTCGAAGCCCAGAGGATGGAAGTGCCAGCGCATGACCTGGCAGGCGTTGGGGAAGGTCATCTTGTTCATCCGAGCCTCCTTGTACGTGACTGAAAGCTGGTGAAAGGCGGCCGCGTACTGTGGCTGCCGGGAAAGTAACCATAGCACCTGGTTGACGGTATTCTCACTTGCAAATGTGACAAATGTTGCAGGGCATGATCTGCATCACAGCGCAGAGGATTTTCAGAAGCAGGTCAAGGCGCATCTTCACATTTTTTGCCCCCTGGCGAGCGCACCGAGCGCCCTGATCCAGGCCCGGCGTGGGTACGCGCGACGGGCTCTTGGAACCTATAGGGCCGAGTAAGGCTTGAATTCGTGAAATCCGATCGGCGGAAGGTCACCCAAGCAATCCAGCCGCGATATTGATGGTGAAACCGAGGATGGCGGTGTTGAACACGAACCCCACGAGCGAGTGGGCCAGTACCACCCGCCGCATCGCTCTACCGGCTACGCCTACGTCGGATGTCTGGACGGCCACGCTGATGGTGAACGACACGTAGTGAAAGTCCCAGTAGTCCGGCTGGGTTTCTCCATCGGCGAAGCGTAAAGGCGGCGCCGTGGCGGTCTCTGCATAGAACAGCCGCGCATAATGGAGGCTGAAGATGCAGCCGATCAGCAGCCAGGAACCTGCGACGGTGAACCCGGTGTACAAGTAGTGAGCCGTCAATGCGCTGCCATGCAGCCCGCGGCTGGACACCAGCTGCAGTGTCACGGCAACCAGGCTGGCGATTGCCGCGATGCAGACGGTAAGCAGCACCAGGCCTGCGTTTTCGTCTTCGCTGTGGGCCACCCTGCGAACCTTTGCAGGGCTTGCGGCGCAGCTGAGCCAGAGTACCAGCATCAGGTACAACCAAACGCCAATGTTCCAACCCGCCAGCAGGCGTTGCACAGGGTCAGTGACAGGGACCAGCCAGGCGCCCAGCAACCCTACGCCTGTGGCCAGGCTCAATCTAGGATGGGTGCGCGTTAGACGATAGAAAGCCATGGTGCCTCACAGCAGGGGTGTGCTCGACAAGGTTTCTGACCGCTTGGCGTGTGCCAAGATCCGCATGGACAGTGCCTTGATACGCTCCTTGGGCAGCGACGGCGGTAGGCGTCGAATTCCCCTTGAGCGATACCCACGGTTTCTTTCGTGCACTGCATCGCGCGCACTTGCAACTCTCAGTACACTGCACGCTCTAACCCCCACATTTCGCTGAACTCGAGGTTAATGCATGACGCTCAGTCCTTTGGCAGGCAAGCCGGCTCCAGCCAGCGTGCTGGTCGATATTCCCCGCCTGCTCACGGCCTACTACACCGGCCGGCCCGATGCTGGCGTGGCGAGCCAGCGTGTCGCTTTCGGCACATCGGGGCACCGGGGTACTTCGCTCGAGTTGAGCTTCAACGAACACCATGTGCTGGCCATCACCCAGGCCATCTGCCTGTACCGCCAGGAAAAGGGCATCGATGGCCCGCTGTTCGTCGGTGCTGATACCCATGCGCTGTCGGCGCCTGCCGCGGCGAGTGCATTGGAAGTGCTGGCTGCCAACGGTGTACAGGTGATGTTGTCCAAGGACGACGAATACACCCCGACACCGGCGGTTTCCCACGCCATCCTCTGCTACAACCGTGGGCGCCAGGACGGCCTGGCCGACGGCGTGGTGATCACGCCCTCGCACAACCCGCCGCAAAGTGGTGGCTTCAAGTACAACCCGCCCAACGGCGGCCCGGCCGACAGCGACGTCACCAAGTGGATCGAAGCCAAGGCCAACGAATTGCTGGCAGCCGGGCTGGCGGGGGTCAAGCGCATCGACCACGCCCAGGCCCTGCAGGCTCCTACCACCCATCGTCACGATTACATCAGCCACTATGTGGCAGACCTGGAAAACGTCATCGACTTCGAGGTCATCCGTGCAGCCAAGCTGCGCTTGGGCGTGGACCCGCTGGGTGGGGCAGGGGTGCGCTATTGGTCGGCCATTGCCCAGCACTATCAACTGGACCTGGAAGTGGTGAACACCGAGGTCGACCCGACGTTCCGTTTCATGAGCGTCGACTGGGATGGCCAGATTCGCATGGACCCTTCGTCACCCTACGCCATGCAGGGCTTGATCGGCCTGCGCGAGCGCTTCGACGTGGCCTTTGCCTGCGACCCGGACCATGATCGCCATGGCATCGTCACGCCCGACGGCTTGCTGCAACCTAACAATTACCTGGCCGTTGCCATCGACTACCTGTACCGCAACCGTCCACAGTGGCGCACCGACGCGGCCGTCGGCAAGACGGTCGTGTCCAGCGGCCTGATTGATCGGGTGACCGAGCGGTTGGGCCGCGAGCTCTACGAAGTACCCGTGGGCTTCAAGTTCTTCGCTCAAGGCCTGTTCGATGGCTCGCTGGGCTTTGGTGGCGAAGAAAGTGCGGGCGCCTCGTTCCTGCGCCGCGACGGCTCGGTATGGGCAACCGACAAGGATGGCCTCATCCCGGCCTTGCTGGCTGCGGAGATGACCGCCCGGACGGGACGCAACCCGAGCCAGGCGTACGCCGAGCTGACCCAGGCGCTGGGCAAGCCGTTCGCCACCCGCGTCGAGGCCAAGGCCGATGCCCGCCAGAAAGGGTTGTTGAGCAAGCTTGCGCCTGAGCAGGTGACCTCTACCGAGCTTGCTGGCGAGCCGATCCTGCAGATCCTGAGCCACGCGCCGGGTAATGGGCAGGCGATCGGTGGTCTTAAGGTCATCACCGCCAATGGCTGGTTCGCGGCCCGCCCGTCTGGCACCGAGGACATCTACAAGATCTACGCGGAAAGTTTTGTCGACGAAGCCCACTTGCAACGATTGGTGCAGGGAGCCCAGGTGCTGGTGGATGCGGCCATTGCTTAAGCCGTGATAAAGGGCTTGGCCCTGCGATGAGATGTAAATTAGAATTAATCCTATTTACATCATCGCAGGGACTTGTCCATGTTCGAAGCCGCGCCGCCGCCCACGCAAAGCTTCCCTGACCTTTACCGGGAGCACCGTGGTTGGCTCGAAGGCTGGCTACGACGGCGCATGGGCAATGCCTGGGATGCGGCCGACCTGAGTCAGGATACCTTCCTTCGCGTGATGGCCAGCGCCCAGCCGTTGACCGACATCCGCGAGCCACGCGCCTACCTGCTGACGGTCGGCAAGCGGCTTCTAAGCAACCTTCATCAACGCCGCAGCCTCGAGAAAGCCTACCTTGAGGCCCTGATGCACCTGCCCGAACAGCACGCGCCTTCGCCCGAACAGCGCTGGTTGTTGCTCGAAACGCTGCAAGCGCTCGATCAATTGCTGGACGGTTTGAAGCCGGTCGTGCGCAAGGCTTTTCTGCTAAGCCAGCTCGAAGGGCTGAGCTACGCCGAAATCGCCAGCCGGCTTGGTGTTTGTGAGCGTTCGGTCAAGCGCTACATGGCGCAGGCCTACGAGCACTGCCTGTTGGCCGAACTTCAGTGAGCCCACCTGTGCACCAACGGGAGGCGTTGCGCGAGGCCGCCCAGTGGCTGGCGCTCATCGATTCAGGCGATACCCGCGAGGCGGACTTGATCGGGCTTGAGCAGTGGCGGGGGCAAAGCGCTGTGCATGAGGCTGCCTGGCAGCAGGCGCTGCGCTTGCGTGAGCGCTTTACCGGGTTGCCTGCCAGTTTGGCCATGGCCTCGCTTGACCGTCCCGATCACGGCCGACGTGCCGCGCTTGTTCAAATGCTCGGTTTGGCAGCGCTGGTGCCTACGGCTTGGTGGTTGAGCCGCGAATTGCCCCTTGAGGCCTGGGCTGCTGATCTGCGTACGGGTGTGGGTGAACGGCGGCTCATGACGCTGGGGGATGGCACTAAGGTGCAGTTGAACACCGACAGCGCAGTCGACGTGGACGCTGCCAATCACAGGCTGTGGTTGCGACGCGGCGAAGTTTCAGTCGACACGCCTGGCCTTCAACCCCTGACCATCCAGGTGCCTTCAGGCCAGGTGACAGTGGGTGGTGCAACCCTTGGCCCGGGGCAGGTGTGCATCCGCCTGGTCGAACCAGGGTGTCAGGTTGCAGTTGTCCAGGGCCGGGCAGACGTTCAGCCGCTGAAAGGAAATCGCCTGCGCCTCAACGCCGGCCAGCAAGCTGCCGTTCTGGCGTCAGGTCTGCGAAATGTCGGTCCTCTTCAAGCTTGGCGACTGGGGTGGCGAGATGGCTTGTTGCGCCTGGACGATCAACGCCTAGGCGACCTGCTGGTGGAGTTGAGCCGCTATCGCCCAGGCGTGCTGCGCTGGGATCCGGCGCTGGACAGGCTCAGGGTGACCGGCACCTTCCGCCTGGATGACACCGACCGGGTATTGGCGCTGCTCGCGGCGAGCCTGCCGGTGCAGGTGGTGGCCCGTACCCGCTATTGGATCACGCTGGTGCCGCGAGCAACGACTGCCTGAGGCTCGAACCCGAGCGCTGCGTTGCGGCGCATTGCACGTGATATCAACGCGATGCTGTCCCCTTTTTCGTGCTCGCCTGTCATTACCCATAGAACACCATAAAGGGGAGCCTCATCGATGCCTGCAGTAAAGTCCATTCACTTGCGCCCATGGGTGCGCGCAGCACGCCCATTGTTCGCCATGAGCCTGCTACTGGGCATTCCCGCCTGGGCCGACGAGCCAGCCCGGCGCACGTACCAAGTGCCAGCGGCGAGCCTGGGGGCGGCCTTGACTCGCTTCGCCGATCAAGCAGGGGTCAGCTTGTCGCTGGACCCGGCGCTGGTCAAAGGCCTGCGTAGTGAAGGGCTGGCCGGCCAGTACAGCGTCGATGAAGGCTTCAGGCAATTACTACGCGGCAGCGGCCTGCAATGGGTACCTGTGGGCCACGATGCCTTTACGCTCGTGCCGTCGCCGCAGCAAGGCGGCGCGCTGGAAATAGCCCCTACCAGCATCGTCGGCGGCCCATCGACGACCGACGAGGCGCTCCCTTATGCAGGTGGGCAAGTCGCTCGCCAGGGCGCACAAGGCTTGCTGGGCGCGCGCGATTTCATGGAAACGCCGTTCAGCATCACCAGCTACACCAGCGATCTCGTGAAGAACCAACAGGCGCGCACCCTGAGCGAACTGGTCGCCAGTGACCCTTCGGTTCGTGCCACCAACCCGGCCGGTGGGCGTTTCGAGCAGTTCACCATTCGCGGTTTCAGCTTGTATAACAGTGATGTGTCCTACAACGGCCTTTATGGCTTGCTGCCTACCTACTCGATCGATATGGAGATGGCCGAACGGGTCGACATCATCAAGGGCCCCAGCCAACTGATCAACGGCATCGCACCACGGGGCAGCGTCGGCGGCGGCATCAACGTCCAACCCAAACGCGCCGGTGATACGCCGATCACCGAGTTCACCGGCAGCTACGCCTCGGCGGGCCAGGTAGGCGGGGCCGTTGACCTAGGGCGAAGGTTCGGCGACCAGCAGCAGTTCGGCATGCGTCTGAATGCGGTGAAACAGTCCGGCGATACCGAGTGGGACCACCAGCAAGTGGACCGCGAAATGGCCGTGCTGGGGCTGGATTTTCGCGGCGAGCGCCTGCGGCTTTCGGCCGACCTCGGGCATACCGAGCGTGATACTGATGCCCCCCAGGAACGTGTGCTGGTTGGGCCCCGCGCCCAGGTACCGCGTGCTGGCGATGTGCACCGCAACTACGCCCAGGCGTGGAGCAAGGCGCGCACCAACGATACCTTCGGCGCAGTGCACGCCGAATATGATCTCAGCGATTCCGTGCTGGCCTATGGCGCAGTGGGTGCCAGGGAGAGCCGGCACGATTTCCTGCGCCATAACGTTTCTGTGATCAACAATGCTGGCGACTTCACCATCCAGCCCCGCGATTTCAGCAGGGACGAATCGGTGCGCACCGCCTTGGCGGGCTTGAGAACCTGGTTACACACTGGGCCGGTCAGCCACGAGGTCAACCTGGCTGCAACGTATTACTACATGGACTTCACCAATGGGGGGGCTCGTTACGCTTCCTCACCCGGCAACCTCTACCATCCTACGGCTACGCCGACGCCAGGTACCCCAACGCGGCTCGATTCGAAGGATTACACCGAGAACCGGTTCTCCGGATTGGCGTTGTCCGACACCCTCGGCTTTTTCGATGACCGATTGCTGTTGACCCTAGGGCTGCGCTGGCAGCGGGTGCAGGTGGACGATTGGAGTGATGGGGTCAAAGGCGACACGGCGTATGACGAGAAGAAGGTCTCGCCCTCCGGTGGCGTGCTGTACAAGGTCACGGACGAGCTGTCGGTGTATGCCAACTACATGGAGGGCTTGAGCCAAGGCAAGATCGCACCGTCCACGTCGATCAACGAGGACCAGATATTCCCACCTTTCACCAGCCGCCAGGTGGAAGTGGGTGCCAAGTATGACCTGGGTAAAGTGGCGTTTACGGCCAGCGCCTTCAGAATCCGTCAGCCTGCCTATGAAACCAACCCCGGCTCCCGGGTCTTCGGCCCCAATGGCAAGCGCAACAACCGCGGTGTGGAGCTGACCGTGTTCGGTGAGCCCACCACAGGGGTGCGTGTGCTGGGCGGGGTGATGTACATCGACAGCGAACTGACCGATACCGTCGCAGGTGCCTACGATGGCAACCGTGCGCCTGCAACGCCCGCGTACAACGTCAACCTGGGTGCCGAATGGGATGTGCCGGGGGTGCAGGGGCTGACCCTGACGGCACGTGGCACGCACTCGAGCTCCCAGTACCTGGACCAGAACAACAGCAAGAAAATCGACGGCTGGGAGCGCTATGACGTGGGGGCACGGTATGCGTTCAAGCTGGACGACACGCAGGTGACCCTGCGCGCCAGCGTCGAAAACGTACTCGATGATCGTTACTGGAGCTCAGCAGGCGCGCCGGATGACGCCGAGCCAGGGCTGACCTTGTCGACGCCACGCACCTACCTGCTGTCCGCCACCCTGGGTTTCTGATCCGGCCTGCAAGAAGCCCGGGGCCAACACTGCGGGTGTTGGCAGTTGCTGGTGAAAGCTGGCGCTACTGCGGCGAGCCGAACAGGGCCGTCCAGTAGATGCCGGCATCGCTCTTCGGGTCTACGGCATAGGCTGCGCCGAGCTCCCGGAAGTCGCCGCTCATCAGGATTGCGCAGTGGCCTGGGCTGTCCAGCCAGCCTTGAACCACCTTGTGCGGCGTGTCGCGCCCGGCGGCGATGTTCTCGCCAATCTGCTGGTACAGATAACCGGCAAGCTCGGCTCGGTCGCCTGGGGTGCGGCCCTCTTTGTCGATATGATCGAAGAAATTCTGGTTGGCCATGGCCCGTGTGTGGCTGGCTGCCACCCCGGCCAGCACCGTGTTCCAGCCAAGCGCAGGGGCGGCGGCGTAGGGCTGGCCGCCGCACTGGCGGGGCTGCTGACGCGCGGCGTTGATTTCCTGGAGCATCTTTTGCCCTTCCGCTTCCCAGTCGCCCAAGCGGCCAGAGAGCAGGGGGCGAGCCAGCACAACGCGCCAGTCCCGTCCTTCCTGGCTGACGCCGATGTCGACGAACTGAGGGTCGAGCACCACCTGGCAGAAGCTTTCTTCGATGGCATGCATGGCTGCGCGTGCATCACGGGGACCAGAGAGGCTGATCGCCTGCACGTTGACCATCGGGTAACCGGCGCGGGTCATGGCCTGCTGAAGGTCACGGGTGCCTTCGGGAGACAGCGCCAGGCGAGTGTCGCTGTTAAGCGGCGGTAGTTCCAGCGAAGCTTGCTCGCCGCAGGGCTGCGCCTGGCTGCGGTATGCGTTGATCGACGCGATCAGCTGTGCTTCTTCGCCCGTGACAGCCAGCGCCTGGGACGAAACGATCAGCCCAAGCGTGAAGGCAGCGACAGATGACAGGACGCGCATATGGTTCTCCCTGAGGCTGGCAGCGGCGAGTAGGCGCTGCCTATCCTACACAAGCCCGATGGTTTTGACCCGAGCTGTGCAACGCATTGAAAACGCCTGCAAATATTGTCGGTCGTAAGGGGGAGTAGACCGCAGGCCGGACAAAAAGTGCGGCGATGTCCAGGCCAAACGTTGGTGGTAAGCGCGTGGTGGGCCTGGGCCCGACGTGTACCCAGCATGACGTGGGCCATGCTGGGTTTGCGCGGCGGTTAGCCCAGTAGCAATGAAAGGACCAGAGGAAGCGTGGCCGCCGCCACCACCGTCTGTACCGCGATGATGGTCGCCATGAGGGGCGCGTTGCCGCCCATTTGCCTGGCCATGACGTAGGAAGACGATGCCGTTGGCAGCGCCTGGAAAATCACCGCCACCACAGCGGCCTGGCCATTGAGACCGAGCAGGCGGCAGAGCCCCCACGTCGTCACTGGCATCACCAGGAACTTGAACACAGAAGCGGCTATCAATGGCTGGGCCTGATCACCGATACGTGCACCACCCAGTGCCGCACCAACGCACAGCAACCCCAGCGGCAACGCGGCATGGCCCAGCGCGCCGAGGGTAGGTTCGATGCCAGCTGGCAGGCCCAGCCCCGTCACCCGCAACAGCATGCCCCCCGCGCACCCCAGAATCAGTGGGTTGGCAAGGATTGCCCGCAGTACCGTCAACGGCGAGCTGTGCCGGGCGCTGAAGCGCGCGAAGACCAGCACGCAGAGCAGATTGACCAGTGGCACGATGGCTGCGTTGGCCACTGCTGCCAAGGCGATACCCGCACTGCCATAGATGCCCGCGGCCAGGGTCGCGCCGATGTAGTTGTTGAACCGGATACCACCCTGAAACAGCGAGGTGAAGTCGGCGCCGTCGTGCTGGCGAACGCCTTGATACAGCACCAGCAGCAATGCCCCGGACAGGGTCGAGAGCATCAGCACCGCGACCATGCCCAGCACCGGCACCCCGTCCAGGTTGGCAGTGGCCAGGCCGTGGAGGAACAACGAGGGCAGCAGCACGTAGTAGCTCAGGCGCTCGGCACCTGGCCAGAAGCTCTGCGCGACGAAGCCACGCACCCGCAGCAGCGTGCCCAGGGCGATCAACAGGATGATCGGAAGCAGGGTGGTCAACAGCACATGCAGCATGGAGACAGATCCGTGGCCGGGTACGTTGCACAGACTACCGGCCCCACACCCGCTTTGCCATGCCCGTCCCACCGGCCTTGCTAGAGCCTTTCAACGCCGTCCACGCCCATACGCCTGACTGATCCGGTCGATGACCATGGCCAGTGCCACGATGGCCAGCCCTGCCTCGACGCCCTGGCCGACGTTCAGCGTCTGGATCCCTGCCAGTACATCTTCACCCAGCCCTCGCGCCCCAATCATCGACGCGACCACGACCATCGACAGGGCCATCATCACCGACTGGTTGAGCCCGGCCATGATACTGGGCAGCGCCAGGGGCAGGGCGATGCGCCTGAGTCGCTGAGCCCGGGTCGCGCCAAGGCCTTGGGCTGCCTTGAGCAACGATGGGTCTATCTGGCTCAACCCAAGCTCGGTGAGCCGCACTAAAGGTGGCAGGGCATAGATCAAGGTCGCGAAAACCGCAGGCACCTTGCCCAGGCCGAAGAGCATCAACACGGGGATCAGGTAGACGAAGGCGGGTAGGGTCTGCATCACGTCGAGCACCGGCATTATCAGGCGTCTTGCCAACGGGCGAGCTGCCAGCACGACGCCCAACGGTATGCCCACCAGCACGCACAGCCCGGTACTGACCAGCACCAGCGCCAGGGTTTGCAGCAGTTTGTCCCACAACCCCAGCATGCCGATGAGTGCCAGCAGCCCTACCAGAACACAACTTCGCAGCAGGCTTCGGCAAGCATGCCAGGCCAGCGCACCGACCACCGCCAGCAGTAGCCACCACGGCATAAGCCTCAATAGGTTTTCCAGGCCAACGAGCACGTGCAGCAACTGGTCGGAGACGCTGCGCAAGTGATCCCCGTAGTGGAGTACCAACCAGTCGACCATGCGGTTGACCTGGTCGGCGAAGGAAAACTGCAAAGCCTGGGGAAAACCATTGCTCACAGACCGCCCTCGACCTTGGTGGCCACGTGCTCGGGAAGCCAAGCCTTCCACACTTGCGGGTGCTGGCGCATGAACGCCAAGGCGGCGTCACGGGGAGGGGTCCGTTTTTCGCTCATCTGCGCCAGTGCCTGGTTGAGCGGGTCGATAGGCAGGTCCACCCGCTCGAACACCTGGACCAAGTCCGGATATTGCTCACGAAAGGCTTTGGACACGCCAACCGACAGTTTCGCTGGCAGTGAACTGCTGCCTTTTGGGGCTGGGTTGGCAGGGTCGGTCAAGGTCGCCCAGGCCTTGGCATCGAATGCAGGTTCCTGCAGCCGCACGAGCTTGTAGCGGCCCATGAGCGGCGTAGGGTTCCAATAGTAGAAAAGCACGGGTTGGCCCCGGCGAATGGACGACCCGATCTCGGCGTCCATTGCAGCCCCCGACCCTGTGCGGAAGTTCGTGTACAGTTCGTCGAGGCCATAGGCCTTGAGCTTCTGGCTGTTCACGGTTTCGGACGTCCAGCCACTGGGGCTGTTCAGGAAACGGCCTTTGTCGGGTGATTCGGGGTCGCGGAACACCGGGGCGTAGCGCTTTAAGTCCTCGACGCTGCGCAACTCAGGCGCCAAGGGCTTGAGGTTACGCGACGCATCGCCTTCGATGACATATGCCGGCACCCACCAGCCTTCTTCGGCCTGCTTGACCGTGTCGCCCAGTGCAAACACCTGGCCTGCCTGCTCGGCCTTGACCCAGGCAGGGCTGCGGCCCGCCCACTCTTCGGCGATTACCTGCAGGTCGTTACGGGCCAGGGCGACTTCCAGGCTGACCGTGCTCCCAGGCAATGTTTCGGTGGCGTAGCCGTAGCCACGCTCGACGATCACGCGCAGGAGTTCGGTGGTGAAGGCACCGCTTTCCCAGGTAAGGGCGCCAAAGCGAATGGGCGATTGCTGATCGGCAGCGCCAGCGCTGTCGGCAGTGGCCAGACCCAGGGCGAACAGCACCCCGAACAGCAGCGATGAACCTCGTTTCATGCCTAACCTCGTCGTCTACGGCCCTTCGGGGATGGGGCAAGTGTAGACGACGCGGCGCAGGCGGCAGACTTAGACGCGGAACTGGTCCATCAATGCCTGCTGCTGGTTGGCCAAGGCATTGAGCGACTGACTGACCCTCGCCGATTCGTTGGCCTGGCCGGACAGCGACTCGGTGACATCGCGAATGGTCGCCACGTTGCTGTTGATTTCCTCGGCCACCGCGCTTTGTTCCTCGGCTGCCGAGGCGATCTGCAGGTTCATGTCGGTGATGACCGTCACCGCCTGGCCAATGCGCTGCAAGGCGGTCACGGCCTGGCCCACCTGCTGCACGCCGCTTTGGGCCTGACGATGGCTGTTGTCCATCGCGCCCACCACTTCGCGGGTACCGTCCTGCAAGGCTTCGATGACCTGGCGGGTTTCTTCGACCGACTCCTGGGTGCGCTGGGCCAGGTTGCGGACTTCGTCGGCGACCACCGCAAAGCCGCGCCCGGCCTCACCGGCTCGGGCTGCTTCGATGGCAGCGTTGAGCGCCAGCAAGTTGGTCTGCTCGGCAATCGAGCGGATGACTTCCAGTACGGAGCCAATTTTCTCGCTGTTCTGCGACAGGCCCTGCACCTCGGCCATGGCCGTGCTCATGTCAGCGGCCAGTGAGTCGATGCTGTGGGTGGTGCGATCGATCACCGCCAACCCTTCACGGGTGGCCTGGTCGGCGTCGCGGGCCGCCTGCGCGGCTTGCGCAGCGCTTCGGGCGACGTCCTGGGCGGTCGCGCTCATCTCATGGGAGGCGGTGGCTACCTGGTCTACCTGGCGGTATTGCTGTTCCATGCCGGCGCTGGTCTGGGTAGCGATGGCCGATGACTGATCGGCCGTTGAGCGGGCGGCCTGTACCGACTGTTTTACCTCGGCGATGGTGGGCTGCAGTTTGTCCAGAAAACGGTTGAACCAGCCCGCCAGTTCGCCCAGTTCATCCTGCTTGTCGTAGGTCAAACGGCGGGTCAGGTCACCTTCGCCACTGGCGATGTCCTTGAGCATGGCCGCCACGCCCAGGATCGGGCGGGTAACGCCACGGGCCATCAGCCACACCATCAGCAGGCCGAAGATGGCTGCTGCCAGGCCAAGGCCCAGTTCGAGGAGGGTACCGCTGGTGTTGAGGGCGTCCAGTTCCTGCTTCAGTGCCTCGGCAGGCCCGGTCAGGGCGTTTTCAGGGACGTCCAGCAACACGCCCCATGGCTTGGCGTCCGGAATCGGACGGAAGGCCGCGAGCACTTTCAGGCGCTGGCGATCATTGATGATGGTCATTTTGCCGTCGGCCATCTTGGCCACCAGCTCTGCGCCCTTGATCGTGTCGATCTGGTCGAAGCGCTGGGAGAGCTTGCTGGCATCGGCACTGTAACCTGCCAGCAAGCCCACTGGGCTCAGAATGCCCACGGTGGTGCGACCTTCATAGAGGCTGCGGCTGGCCTGTTCGCTCAGTGCCTGCAAGCTGTTGAGCTTGATGTCCACCGACAGCGTGGCGATCGCCTTGCCGTCCACCACCAGCGGGAAGACGATGCTGGTCATCAGCACCTGCTGGCCATCGATGGCATAGAAGTAGGGTTCGACCACGCAGACCTTGCCCGACGTACGCGGGCATACCCACCAGGTATTGGCAGGTTGGCCGCTAGGCCCGATGGAAGTGTCGGCCATGTCGCGCTCGGGCAGGGCCATCGAGGTCAGCTGGCCCACGTGCGGTTGCGACCAGTACAGGGCGAAGCGGCCGGTTTCGTTGCTGCCAAGCTGTGCCTGGCCGGCGAACAGGCTGTCCTTGCTGTCCAGCGCATTGGGTTCGAACACCAGCGACAGGCCCAGCAGATCGGGGTTGGCCTGAAGCGCGGCACGCACCTGCCGGGTCATGTCCTCGCGCAGGTCGAACGCATCGAGAAAGCGCTTTTCGGCCTGTTCGCGCAGGAACAGTACCTGCCTGGCAAAGCCCGCGCCGTACTGGTAGGCATCCATGAATTGGCGGCGGATGTTCAGGGCCTGCACCTCGCCCTGGGATTCGATGCGCGACTGGGCCGATTCGGTCAGCATCTGCATGCTGCTGGCCTTGACCAGGTCCGAGCTGTGGTCCATCCGGTACAGGGACAACCCAATGAGCAGGGTGACGATGCCGGCCAGGCACAGGCCGGCCAGCAATGTGATTTTCCATTGGATGGAAAGTTGTCGCAGAGGCATGGGGCAGATCCCTTTTTTTGACAAGTAAGGGTTAGGGCACGGGCGAGGCGATTTCCAGCCCCAGGTGGGTATCGGCGCCTACAGACTTTTCTTTATTCAAACATTCAATTTAATCCGCCCGGTTGCGAGCAAACCGCCCCTGCGTGGCAGTTTTGACATCTGCCGTGCACTGCGTCAGAGTGCGCGCTTTTTTGTTCCCAGTGAGGTAAGCCCCCCATGAATGCAGTGATTGCCGCGGTTGGCATCATGCTGATACTGAGCCTGTCCCGCGTACATGTGGTCATCGCCCTGATCGTCGGTGCCCTGGCAGGTGGGCTGGTCGGCGGTCTGGGCGTGCAAGGCACGCTTGAGGCCTTCAATGGCGGGCTCGGCGGGGGGGCTACCGTGGCGCTGTCCTACGCGCTGCTAGGTGCCTTTGCCGTGGCCATCGCCAAATCCGGCCTGGCGCATGCGTTGGCCGACCGGGCTTTGGCCATGATCGACCGGCAAGGCCACGACCAGGGTGGCAGGGTGAAATGGTTGATGATCGGCCTGATGCTGGTGGTGGCCGTCTCGTCTCAGAATATTCTGCCCATTCACATCGCCTTCATTCCATTGCTGGTACCGCCGCTGCTCTATGTGCTGACCCGCCTGCGCATCGACCGGCGCCTGATCGCTTGCGTCATTACATTCGGCTTGATCACGCCCTACATTTTCCTGCCAGTGGGTTTCGGCAATATCTTTCTCAATCAGATTCTGCTGGCCAACGTAGCGCGTGCAGGGGTCGATATCACTGGGGTCAACGTCACCCACGCCATGGCCCTTCCCGCCGCTGGCATGCTGGTAGGCCTGCTGTTGGCCGTGTTTGTCAGCTACCGGAAAAAACGCGACTACGATCTGGCGCGCATCGAGCAGGTCGAACAGGTGAGCGTGCGCTACAACCCGATGACACTGTTGGTGGCCGGCATTGCGATCGTTGCCGCGTTCGTCGTCCAACTGCTGGTGGACTCGATGATCATCGGCGCAATGGTCGGCTTTCTGATCTTCTCGCTGTCGGGCATCGTTAAGTGGCGCGACACCGATGACCTGTTCACCGAAGGCATGAAGATGATGGCCATGATTGGTTTCATCATGATCACCGCCTCTGGCTTTGCAGACGTCATGAAAGCCACTGGTGATGTACAAAGCCTCGTCGAAACGTCGGCGCATTGGATCAACCACAGCAAAGGGGTAGGGGCCTTGCTGATGCTGTTGGTGGGCCTGCTGGTCACCATGGGCATCGGCTCGTCGTTTTCCACCGTACCGATTCTGGCTGCGATTTTCGTACCGCTGTGCGTCCAGCTCGGCTTCGACCCTTTGGCGACCGTGTGTATCGTGGGTACGGCAGGCGCGTTGGGTGACGCAGGCTCGCCAGCCTCGGATTCCACCCTGGGCCCAACTTCCGGGCTCAATGTGGACGGGCAGCACCATCACATCTGGGACACGGTGGTGCCGACGTTCATTCACTACAACCTGCCGCTGCTGGCCTTCGGGTGGCTGGCCGCGATGACGCTCTAGCAGCAGGCGGCTCAGCGCTTGGCGGGCGGCGGCGAGATACGGTTGAGCACCGTGCTGCCGTCGTTGCTGCGGGTCAGGTAGATCGGCAGCACCTTGGGCAGGTTGTTGACCAGCTGGCCTACCTCCCGGGTGTTGTAGATGCCGCTGATACGAATCTGACCGGTACCGGAATCGGCAAGCCTGAGCGGCTTGTCGAGGTAGCGGTTTATGGCCGGCAGTGCTTGTTCAAGGGTCAAGTTGTCGAGCACCAGTTTGCCGCTGCGCCAGGCCAGCGCGTCGGCAAAGTTGCTGTTTTCCAGCAGTTGAGGCTCGAAATCGCCCTTGCGGTAGATGGCCTGCATGCCAGGGCCAAGCCGATAGCCCGTCTTGCCCTCGCTGGAGACCAGCACCGATCCCTCGACCAGGGTCACTTTGACCCTGTCCTGGTATTTCCAGACGTTGAAGCGGGTACCTGTCACGCGGGTCTGGCCATTGCCGGCACGGACCACGAACGGGTGGGTGCTGTCGTGGTGCACCGTGAAGAATGCCTCGCCATGCTTGAGTGTGACACGGCGCTGGTGCTTGAAGTTGAGGTAGGTCAGGTCGGTGTTCAGGTTGAGCTGCACCGTACTGCCGTCACTCAACTGCACAGTCTGCATGTGGTCCGTGGTCTCGAAGTGCTGGTAGCGGTTGGGAACCCAGCCTTGCTCCCAGCCGATCCATCCCACCAACGGCAGTGCCGCCAATGCGATGACGGCAGCGTAAGCCTGGGCGCGCCATCTGCGACCGCTGCGCCTGGCCGGGCCAGCGTGCCCGATCGCTTGAGCGGGCCGCGGCAGCAGGTCAGCCGTGTGCCAGATAGCCAGCATGGCTTGGTATTCCTCGGCATGACGCGGATCGGCTGCCAGCCACCGGGCAAAGGCCTCACGCTCTGCAGTCGTGCAATCGCCTTCATGCAGGCGCATGCACCAGTGCGCAGCGGCATCGGCCATGCTGTCATCGATGTGGATAGTAGGGCGGTCTTGATTCATCGCGGCTCCGGGTTTTGCGCATTCTAACGTTCCACCGATGCGTCGAGGAACACGCCAAGCCGCTAATCCCTTTCATTTCCCGGTCTTTTCCGGCGAAAGCCTTCAGATTTTTCGCTTTTGAGAACGCTTCGCGCCATGACGCCAGGCCCTCGTGACGCGTACATAGCAAGCTAATTAAGTCTTTGACATTCACTGCCTAGGCAGTAATATTTGCACACACTTGTTCGAGCAATCATTCATGCCCCATTTCTCGCCTGACAATTTCGAGACGTGCGCCATCGGCATGTTGCTGGGCCGTGCGGCGCTTCTGAAGGACCGGATTCTCGACTGGCATCTGGAGTCCGAGGGCGTCACGGCTGCGCAGTTCAAGGTGTTGATCATCGTGACGCAGTACCAGGTCGATACACCTGCTGAGGTCTGCCGCTACCTGGGACTGGACAGCGGATCGATGACGCGCATGCTCGATCGCCTGGAGCACAAGGATCTGCTTGTACGCACCCGATGCCCCACGGACCGCCGCGTGGTGCGCCTGGCGTTGACCGCCGATGGCCAGCGGCTGGCCGACCGTTTGCCCGAGATCGGCGCTGCCGCCATGAACGAGCTGTGTGGCGCACTGGCAGCCGATGAGCTCAAAGACCTGGAGCGTCTGCTGGCCAAGGTACTGCTTGGCGCTGGCGATCCGCTGACGATCCGTCGTTTTGGTGATCGTTGAACCCCGTTTCCTTTATTCCAAGGTATTGTCATGGACACTTCCTCAGACACCCCTGCACCTACCGAGGCACCTACCTCCTCGCGCAAGCGCAAGCTCTGGCTGATTGGCCTGCTGGTGCTGCTGATCCTCGGCGGGTTGGGCACCTGGGCCTGGTACAGCCTGGTTGGGCGTTGGTACGAGAGCACCGATGACGCCTACGTCAACGGCAACGTGGTCGAAATCACGCCGTTGGTGACCGGGACGGTCACCAGCATTGGCGCCGACGATGGCGACCTGGTACATGCCGGCCAGGTCTTGCTGCAGTTCGACCCGGCCGACAGCCAGGTGGCCCTGCAATCGGCTCAAGCCAACCTTGCGCGTACCGTAAGGCAGGTGCGTGGTCTGTACAGCAACGTCGATTCGCTCAAGGCACAGTTGCAGACGCGCCAGGCCGAACTGCGCAAGGCTCAGCAGGACTTCAACCGGCGCAAGGTGCTGGCCGAAAGCGGCGCCATTGCCGGCGAAGAGCTTTCCCATGCGCGCGATGACCTGAGTGTCGCTCAGGCGGCTGTCAACAGTGCCCGCCAGCAACTGAGTACCAGTGCTGCTTTGGTCGACGACACCGTGGTGGCTTCGCACCCAGAGGTCATGGCCGCGGCGGCCGACCTGCGTCAGGCCTACCTGGCTCATGCCCGCACCACGCTGGTCGCGCCCGTGACCGGCTACGTTGCCAAGCGCAGCGTGCAGCTCGGGCAGCGCCTGCAACCCGGTACTGCCACCATGGCAGTGATCCCGCTCGACCAGGTGTGGATCGACGCCAACTTCAAGGAAACCCAGTTGCGCCAGATGCGCATCGGCCAACCGGTGGAGATCACTGCCGACCTGTATGGCAGCGACGTCACCTACAGCGGCACGGTGGACAGCCTGGGTGCCGGCACCGGTAGCGCCTTCGCCTTGCTGCCTGCGCAGAACGCGACCGGCAACTGGATCAAGATCGTGCAGCGGGTGCCGGTGCGGATTCACCTGAACCCCGACCAGTTGAAGGACCATCCCTTGCGAATCGGCCTGTCCACGGTTGTGGATGTGGACCTGCACGACCAGAGTGGCCCGGCCCTGGCCCAGCAACCGCCGCAACAGGCGAGCTACACCACCGACGTCTACGATCGCCAGTTGGTCGAGGCGGACAAGCTGATCGAGCAACTGATCCGTGACAACAGCGCGCCTGGCAAGACGGCTCAGCGATGAGCAATAACGCCACTGCCCAGTTCACCCCGCCAAGCCTGCTGCTTACCACCATCGGCTTGTCGCTTGCCACGTTCATGCAGGTGCTGGACACCACCATTGCCAACGTGGCCTTGCCGACCATCTCGGGCAACCTGGGGGTCAGTTACGAGCAAGGGACATGGGTCATCACCTCGTTCGCCGTGAGCAATGCCATCGCCTTGCCGCTGACGGGCTGGTTGAGCCGGCGCTTTGGCGAAGTGAAGTTGTTCCTGTGGGCGACCTTGCTGTTCGTGCTGGCATCGTTCTTGTGTGGGATCGCCCAATCGATGCCGGAGCTTGTAGGCTTTCGGGTGTTGCAAGGGGTGGTAGCCGGTCCGTTGTATCCCATGACCCAGACGCTGCTGATTGCGGTCTACCCCCCTGCCAAGCGGGGTATGGCGCTCGCGCTACTGGCCATGGTGACGGTTGTGGCGCCTATTGCCGGGCCCATCCTTGGGGGGTGGATCACGGACAGTTACAGCTGGCCATGGATCTTCTTCATCAACGTGCCTATCGGCCTGTTCGCCGCTGCGGTGGTGCGCCAGCAGATGCGCGATCGTCCGGTGGTGACCAGCCGGCAGCCGATGGACTACATAGGGCTGCTGACCTTGATCGTTGGGGTAGGGGCGTTGCAGGTGGTGCTGGACAAAGGCAATGACCTTGACTGGTTCGAGTCCTCGTTCATCATCATCGGCACGCTGATCTCCGTCGTGTTTTTGGCCGTGTTCGTCATCTGGGAACTCACCGACCGGCACCCGGTGGTAAACCTGCGGTTGTTCGCCCACCGCAATTTCCGCGTGGGGACCATCGTCCTGGTGGGTGGCTATGCAGGGTTCTTCGGCATTAACCTGATCCTACCGCAATGGCTGCAGACACAGATGGGCTACACCGCCACCTGGGCGGGCCTGGCGGTGGCGCCTATCGGGATATTGCCGGTAATCATGTCGCCATTCGTGGGCAAGTACGCGCATCGCTTCGATTTGCGGATTCTGGCAGGGCTTGCGTTCCTGGCCATCGGCAGCAGCTGCTACATGCGGGCGGGGTTCACCAGCCAGGTGGATTTCCAGCATGTGGCATTGGTGCAGTTGTTCATGGGGATTGGGGTTGCGCTGTTCTTCATGCCCACACTGAGCATCCTGTTGTCGGACCTGCCGCCCCAGCAGATAGCCGACGGATCAGGCTTGGCAACGTTCCTGCGCACATTGGGTGGGAGCTTCGCGGCTTCGTTGACGACGTGGATCTGGATTCGACGGGCTGACCAGCACCATGCCTACTTGAGTGAGCACATCAGTCAGTACGAGCCGGCGACGCGGCATACGCTTGAGCAGATGGGTGGGGCGAACCTGCACAACTATGCGCAGCTGGAGCAGGTGCTCAACGGGCAGGCTTACATGATGTCGACGGTGGACTACTTCATGTTGATGACGTGGGTATTTGCGGGGTTGATTTTGTTGGTCTGGTTCGCGAAGCCGCCGTTTACGGCCAAGGCAGGGCCGGGGGGTGGGCATTGAGTTTGATTTGGGGTACACGACCGGTGTCTTTGCTAAGTACTGGGGCTTTTGTAGAAGCGGTCTTGCCGGGGCGCCGGACCGACCGCGATGGGCTGCGCAGCAGCCCCAAGTGAGTTTGATGGGGAACCGTGAATTTCGAGTCCTCGCTGCTGAACATCGCCGCATCGGCGCGGTAACCTTGGAAAGACGTTTGTGCATGCACGTCCGGATCAGGGGCGGATCTTCCTACCCCCACCCCTGGCTTGGCCATCGCGTCGAAGAGGCCCATGTGGCCATCCTGACGGTTGTCACTGGCATCCCTCATCTCATTACGTTGCGTTCGGGTTCGTTCCATGGCAATGGCTCGGTGTCGCCGCTCATCCGTGCAGTGGCGAGTGGGTAATCAGGACAGTGTTCCATTTGCCATCTTTTATATTCTTAATTGCTGATGTCATCGCGCAGGGGGGGTTCCAAATTCTCGTAGGAAGTTTCGTTGTGAAACGCGCTTTCTATAAGTATTCTCGGACTTCGGTGCAGTATTTACCGACAACAAATCACTATCTTAGATAGGGTTTAGCCGATTAATTCACGAACTCACGCCTAACTGAAAGTTTGCGTGTTCAGCCCATCTTGGCCCGCTTAACTGGCAACCGCCTTTCATTTCCTCTATCGTCAAACCACCACCTCAACATCTCCGGCACCTCATGAACCCCGTCATCCTCATCACCGGTGCCAGCCGCGGCATAGGCGCTGCCACCGCCCTGCTCGCCGCCCGGCATGGCTACCATCTGTGCATCAACTACCGCAGCAACGATGAAGCTGCCGATGCCATCCTTAGCCAGGTCCGTACCTTGGGCGCAAAGGCTATCGCCGTGCGCGCCGACGTCAGCAGCGAAGCCGACATCATCGCGATGTTCCAACGTGTAGATGAAGATCTGGGGCCGATCTCGGCCCTGGTGAACAATGCCGCCACCATCGCTCCCCAAACCTGCCTCGAACATATGACCGAGGCGCGATTGCTCAGCATGATGAAGACCAACATCGTCGGCCCCATGCTCTGCGCCAAGCACGCTGTATTGCGCATGGCCGCACGTCACGGCGGAAATGGCGGGGGCATCGTCAACGTCTCATCCCTGGCCGCCCGCCTCGGGTCACCGAACGAGTACATTGATTACGCCGCCTCCAAAGGCGCGCTCGACACGTTCACGGTGGGCCTGGCCAAAGAGCTGGCTGCTGAAGGTGTAAGGGTCAACGGGGTCAGGCCCGGCTACATCCACACCGGCTTTCATGCTCTATCGGGAGATCCGGATCGCGTCAGCAAACTCGAGCCTGGGTTGCCCATGGGCCGAGGCGGGCGGCCTGAGGAGGTGGCCGAGGCGATCCTCTGGCTGCTGTCTGACAAAGCTTCCTATTCGACAGGTACATTCATCGACCTGAGTGGCGGAAGATGACCGGCTGTCCGCATCGTCAACTGCGCCTGTTCGAGTCGGCGGCGGCGCTCGCCAGCAGCAGGCCCACCTTTTCGACCAGCGCGGCCAATGCGAAGGGCTTGCACATCACCGCCCCCCTGCGCGACAAGGCGATGCCCTGTTGATCAGCGTAGCCAGTGATGTAGAGCAGGGCTGCCGAGTCGGGCAGGGCGGTTTCCAGCTGCTTGCCACTGACTCTTCCTGGCAAACCGATGTCGGTAATCAACAGCGATGGCTGCAGGCCGCCCCTTAACGCTTCCAAGGCCTGCGAGCCCTCGGTGAAGACGCGCACCTCCATCCCTTGATCAATGAGCAGTTCCTCTATCACCAGCCGCAACGTGTCTTCGTCCTCCACCAGCATGACCAGATGCTTGCCCTGCCGGGGAGGACAGAAGAGCGTTGATACCTTGTCAATGCTCGCAGCGACCTGGCCTGTGTCCTTGGGTAGATAGAGGTCTACGCAGGTTCCTTGCCCCGGCGTACTGGTGATCTTTACCTGCCCCTCGGATTGACGGATGAAGCCGTAGACCATGGGGAGCCCCAGTCCCGATCCCTGGCCAAGCGGCTTGGTGGTGAAAAACGGTTCCATGGCACGTTCTGCCACATCGCCGCTCATTCCTACGCCATTGTCACTGACAGAAATCCTGACGTAGTCGCCGACAGGCAAATGCAGTCGTTCGGCCAGTGAAGGGTATACCCGCACGTCACTGTTGCGAATGATCAGCGTGCCGCCTACCGGCATGGCGTCGCGTGCATTGATGCACAGGTTGAGCAATGCGTTTTCCAGCTGGGAAGGGTCAATCTGGACAAGCCAGTGCCCAGACTTGGTGAGGTCCTGGAACTCGATGCTGGCGTGCAACGAGCTCTTGATGAGATCGTGCATGCTGGTCACCAACTCATGGACGTCGACGGTCTGCGGGCTCAGTTTCTGTTGCCGAGCGAACGCCAGCAGTCGTTGCACCAGCGTGGCCGCTCGCTTCGTATCCTGCCTGGCCAACCCCATGAGCCTGGCAGCATCCGGATAGCGACCTTCGGTTTGTCGCTGAACGGCAACCTCCAGCGCCCCCATTATGCTGCCGAGCAAATTGTTGAAGTCATGGGAGATACCGCCGGTCAGCTGTCCGATAGCCTCCATTTTCTGGGACTGGCGTAGGGTTTCTTCCACTTGCTCAAGGCGCTGCTGTTCAGCGACGCGCTCAGTGATGTCGTAGGCGAACATGAAACCGCCCTGCACGACCTGATCGGCATCGAGCAGCGGGTTATAGCGTACCTCGTAGTGACGGACATTCCCTTCCAGGCCAACGGCAACGGTGTCCACGAAAGACTCACCCGTCATGATTCTTGGCCACAGCCCGCTCAGTTGCTTGACGATATCCGGCTGGTCGGCGATGAAGTCGGGGATGTACTCACCGACCTTGGGCACCAGGCCGCGCCAGCGCTTGAAGGTTTCCTGCGCGGTGCGGTTGATCGCCAGCAGCCTGAAGTTGCAATCGGCCGCGAATACGTTGGCAACGCTGTGATCGACCAGCTTGCCCAGCAGCTTTCGACTGGCAAGCTCCCTGTCCACTTGCTGCGCCAGTTCCTGGTTGAGCGCCTGCAACTGATGGATGTCAGCGTTTTCGTCGGGCCTGCCGGTGAACAGAACCAGCAATATCCGCTCGCAGGCGGGCTCGAGGCGGCTGACTTTCAAGGTCAGCCACCGGTTCGAGACTGCCAGCCGCTGCTCGAAGTGCAGGGGCACACCCGTACGCGCCACCTCGGCGAAATGTGGGAGCCATTGGTCCACCTCGTCGGGGATGGTCTGCCTTGCGGTCAAACCTACCTCTTTGAAATGGAGGGTGTGGCGGGCGCAGGCCTCGTTGTACATCAGGTAGCGATAGTCATTGAGTTGGCCGTGCTCATCCTCGAGCACTTGCAGGATGCACAGGCCTTCATCGATTTGCTCGACGACGGCGTCATAGGCAGCAGCTTTCAGGCGCAGCTGCTCGTGCTCGGCCTCGAGCTCAAGCAGCCTGGCCTGCAGCGCTGCGCGGCCATCCAGGGGCGTTTTTGATGTCATGCGGGCGATTCGGTTTGGAAATTTCGACAACTATAGCCGTGTGTGCATGAAGGGTTGAACGCAGACCTCAGAAAGAACGAATTATCCGCCCCAGGGTGGCCATTGCCTGCTCGGCAGCTTCGTTCCAAGGGCTGCCATAGTTGAGCCGGATGCAGTTGCCGAAGCGCCGGGTGGGCGAGAAGATCGGTCCCGGGGCAATGCTGATGCCTTGCGCCAGGGCCATGTGGAACAGCTTCAGCGCATCCATCTGTTGCGGTAGCTCCAGCCAGAGGAAATACCCGCCTGACGGTTGACTGACCCGTGTCTGTGCCGGGAAGTGACGCCCGATCGCCGCCAGCATATTGGCTTGCTGGCCTTCGAGTGCATAACGCAATTTGCGCAGGTGCCGATCGTAGCCACCGTGCTGGAGGTAGTCGGCGATAGCGGCCTGGGCGGGCATCGAGGCGCAGAGCGAGGTCATGAGCTTCAACCGCTCGACCTTCTGCGCAAACCGCCCAGCGGCGACCCAGCCGATGCGGTAGCCCGGGGCGAGGCTCTTGGCGAAGGAGCCGCAATGCATGACCAGGCCCTGGGTATCGAATGCCTTCGCAGGCTTGGGGGCCTGCTGGGCGTAGTAGAGCTCGGCGTAGACATCGTCTTCAATAAGGGGCACTTGGTGGCGTGTCACCAGCTCGACCAACGCCTGCTTCTTGGCCTCCGGCATACTGGCGCCGACCGGGTTCTGGAACGTGGTCATGCACCACACCGCCTTGACCGGGTGCTTTTGCAGCGTTTGGGCCAGCACTTCCAGGTCCATGCCCTCGCGGGGATGCACGGGAATTTCCACGGCTTTGAGTTTGAGCCGCTCCAGTATCTGCAGGCAGGCATAGAACGCGGGCGCTTCGATTGCGACCAGGTCACCTGGCTGGGTGACAGCCTGAAGACAGAGGTTCAGGGCCTCAAGTGCGCCGTTGGTGATCAGCAGTTCTTCCATCGGCAGCATCAGCCCGCCGACCATGTAGCGCAGGGCAATCTGCCGGCGCAGTTGCGGGTTGCCGGGCGACAGGTCGGTGACCGCCACCCGAGGGTCCATGGCACGGCTGGCGCTGGCCAGTGACCGGGACAGGCGCTGCAGAGGGAATAGCGAGGGGCTGGGGAAGGCCGAACCGAAGGGTACCGTGTTGGGGTCCTTGATCGAATCGAGGATGGAAAAGACCAGGGCACTGACGTCCACATCGGTGGACTCGCTGATCGGGTGCAGCGCTTGGGGCTCGCTGAATTGGCGAGTGGCGTGGGCATTGACGAAGTAGCCCGAGCGCGGCCGGGCGCGAATCAGGCCACGTCGCTCCAGCAGGTAATACGCCTGGAAAACCGTGGAGGGGCTGACCCCATGGGTCTGGCTGGCGTACCGCACGGAGGGCACGCGTTCACCAGGGCCAAGTACGCCGGAGCGGATGAGTTCGGCGATGTCGTCGGCGAAGCGTTCGTAACGTTTCATTGTGGCCTTCTGTCGAAGCCTGGCAGGCAAGGGAAGAGGAGTGTAGGCGTCATCGGTTCATGGGCGCCACGAAGCGGCTGTGCGCCACGCTGCGCACCGACGCGTCGTCGCGTTCGCTGATTTCGAATGCAAGCGGCACCGAGCTGCTTTCGGGTCGGTCGGCCAGCATCGCCACCGACACCGGAATTTCGCTCATTTCGCCGGCCGATACGGTAAGCGCCGTCTGCCCCTGAAGGGTAAAGCCCTCGGCATCGAACAACCGCAGCGCGTAGTGTTGAGTGCGCTCGGTCTTGTTGATCACCTTGAGCAGGTAGATGTTCTCGATCTGACCCAGCGCATTTTCGCGGAACAGACCACGGTCCTTGATCACATCCAGCGATACCATCGGCCGCAGGTACAACGCCACGCACAAGGCACCGATCATCACCAGCAGTGCTGCGGCGTAACCGAGCAGGCGTGGTCGTAGCCAATGCCTAGTACCCCCTTGCAGGCTGTGTTCTGACTTGTACCCGATCAGCCCACGTCTGTAGCCCATCTTGTCCATCACCCCGTCGCAGGCATCGATACAGGCGGCGCAGCCGATGCAGGCCATTTGCAAACCGTCGCGAATGTCGATGCCGGTAGGGCATACCTGCACGCACAAGGTGCAGTCGATACAGTCACCCAGGCCCTGGGCGCGGGCGTCGCTGCCTTTCTTGCGCGCGCCACGTGCCTCGCCACGGCGCGGATCGTAAGCCACGGCCAGGGTGTCCTTGTCGAACATCACGCTCTGGAACCGGGCATAGGGGCACATGTGCAGGCAGACCGCTTCGCGCAGCAAGCCGGCATTGAAGTAGGTGGCGGCGGTGAAGAACAACACCCAGAACAGCGCAACGCCGCCCAGTTGAAGTGTGAGCAGTTCGGCTGCCAGCGGGCGAATGGGTGTGAAGTAACCAACGAAGGTCACGCCAGTGACCAGGCCTATGGCCAGCCACAGCGAATGCTTGGTGAGGCGTCGGGCAGCCTTGTCGAGGCTCCAGGGCGCTGCGGCCAGCTTGATGCGTTGGTTGCGGTCGCCTTCGGTGATTTTTTCGCACCACATGAATAACCAGGTCCAGGTGCTTTGCGGGCAGCTGTAACCGCACCAGACCCGCCCGGCGTAGACAGTGATGGCGAACAAGCCGAACGCACAGATGATCAGCAGCGCCGAGAGCAGAATGAAGTCCTGTGGCCAGAAGGTCGCGCCAAAGATGTGGAACTTGCTGTTGCCCAGGTCCCACAGTACCGCCTGCCGACCGTTCCAGTTCAGCCAAGCAGTGCCGAAGAACAGGGCAAACAGGGCCCCGGCGAAACCGATGCGCAGCGTGCGGTACACCCCGCTGAAACTGCGCGTGTGGATGGCGGCGTCGCCGATACGGCGGGAAGGGTTGGCAGGGACAGCGGCAATCACTGAATAAGGCGTTCTATCGGTCATGGCTCCGTGCTCATCTAGCCTGGATCAGGCATGTGCACTATGGCCGTCAGTCTGCTATCAGCACAGGCTCAGCCTTGGCGATAAAAACCATATCAGTTGAGGTGCAGGCCGTGTAGCCCCTTATATGATCGAGCCTGGCGCGGTGTTCTTCAGATGCCTGCGGCTATCGACCGCACCGGCCACCGTAAGCGCATCGGCCTCGATTTCGGTGATCGGCGTGTGCATTGCACCCAGTACCGCCACTGACATGCGCAGTCGCTCGTCGGTCACGATTTCGACGTCACAAGCGGCGCCTTCGAGACGCTGCTGATCGTTGATGAGCGTGCAGTGTTGGGTTTGAGCATCGATTTCGATGGGCATGACACGTCTCCTGATGTGAGTTCGAACGGTTGACCGCAGGGTATTGAGCATCGTTGCACCCCCTTGGCTCAACGGCACTTTGCAGAGGCTCTTGGGGTCCATGAAGGTGAACAGGGAATGCAGGGCCCGGTGGTGTGGGCAGCTGTGCAGCCCATCGCCGGCAACCAGGGTTGCACAAGGGCCGTGGTTGATGTGTTGGCACTTGGGGCAAGCATGGCCCCACGACCTAGGCACCTGACGTTTGCCAAGCATTCAGCTTTTGGAGAGAACGTACAGGATGGAAACTATCTGGCACGCCATCCAGATCGAATTCGCAGATGTGACCGATGCGCACGAGGTCACACGCATTCTAATTCGCTTGTTGATGGCAGCGCTGCTCGGCGCGGTTTTGGGGTTCGAACGCGAACACCGGGGCAAATCCGCCGGGGTGCGCACGCACATGCTGGTGTCGCTCGGTGCTGCCCTGTTCGTGCTGGCGCCCAGCATGGCAGGCGCCGACGAACAGGCTCTTAGCCGCGTGATCCAGGGTATCGTCGCCGGCATCGGTTTTCTCGGAGCAGGCACCATCTTGAAAGGCAACGGACGGGACACCAGCCACGTGAAAGGGTTGACCACCGCCGCAGGCCTTTGGATGACCGCTGCCATAGGCACTGCCGCTGGGATGGGCAGGGAAGCCACCGCACTGATAAGCACAGTGCTCGCGCTGCTGGTATTGGGCACGATGCCGCTGCTGGTGGAGAAGGCCGAGGGCAAGCACGAGGAAAAACAGAAGGAGGAGGGGTAAGCACTAAGGGGAGCCGAAGCTCCCCCCAAAGCGTTGCTGCTTGCTCTTTTTATTATTGGGGCTGGCCTGTTGTTGTTTTTGTCAGCCTGCCCTAGTGGTGCAAGGCCCCCATGCGGGGCCAAGAGCAAACGTATTTTTTTGAGCGCTGACCGACCTTCATCACGCATGATCCGAGTTGGCTGCTGCTACCTTGAGGTAGTTTTATTGTTATGTGCCAATTCGCGGGGCTTGCCCCAGGAATGCGGGTCGACTCCAAAAAAATCTGCTTGCTACGCCTCTGCCGTGTTGTTCTTGTTCTGTCA